>JAPLTJ010000123.1 GCA_026398175.1 Verrucomicrobiia bacterium
CATCTAATTCTTCCTTGCCTGCTCGCTTTCCTGTTCCTACCCTCAAGTCTAACCTAACAAAAAGTAACACACCTTTGAGTAACCCATAATGCTAGCTTTTCAGAGCAGAGTGTTGCACTTCACTTTTGAAACGGCGTGTTAAAAAAAATATCATCATTCCTGCGAAAATCAGGACAAACTTCTTTCCAGCCTCCAGCCTCTAGCCTCCAGCCTTTCTCCACTCTTCTTAAGCCACCTCATACTCCTGAAGAGGAAATTACTTTTGAAAAAAGTTTCTCCATCGCTATTAAAATCCATCTCGCTCATCTCATTCAGAGGCTCAACAAAAAAACAAATAGCATTGTTCAGGCGGGGCCTTTTCAAGGGATGAAATTGATCACCCAACCGGAAGAATATTCTTTAAGAAATGAATTTTTTTATGGGTGGGATGCCCATCAACTTCTCGGATGTCTGGAAGAAGAACTTCACGGTTCCATTGAACAAGCCATTCAACGAGCTCCTGAGATTGTTGTGAATGTGGGATGTGCCGAAGGCTACTACGCGATCGGCTTGGCAAAAAGATTGCCCCGTGCAGAGGTCTACGCTTTTGATTCTTCCAAAACAGCTCGCACCCTCTGCGAGATAGCAGCAAAGGAAAATAACGTCGCTAATCGAGTTCATATCAAAGGAACTTGTGATGAGAAAGAACTTCTCAAATTGGCACGGAGCGGAAAAAAAATGTTTCTGCTCATCGACTGCGAAGGAGAAGAACTAAAAATACTCACCCCTCAATGTGTTGAAGCACTCCGTCATGCTGACGTAATCGTAGAATGCCACGATTTTAAAGATTCTCTTATCACACCAATCTTGCTCCAGCTTTTTATGCAAAGTCATCGCGTTGAAATCATCAAAGAAGGTCCTAGAAATCCCTCTGCCTTGCCCCTCTTGCAAAATTTCAGTTCATTTGACCGCTGGCTTTGTATGTGCGAATTTCGTCCATCGGTAATGTGGTGGCTCGTCTGTTGGGCGAAGTAAGAAGCTGCTTCGCAGCAGGCTGGAGGCTAAAGACTGAAGGCTGAAAAATTTAACATGCCATCTATTTTGCTCTTTATTACACTCCATTGAACTTGTATTTTTGTAACACCTATATTTTACCGAGTCCCCTCAGCCTTTAGCCTTTCCCAATGACTTCTTCCGAACTGCGTCGCTCTTTCCTCGATTTTTTTTGTAGTAAAGAACACACCATTGTCTCCTCTTCGAGTCTCTTGCCTGATTCTCCTAACTTGCTCTTCACGAATGCAGGGATGAATCAATTCGTTCCGATTTTTTTAGGCAAAGTCTCCTCGCCCTGGAATCCTCCACGCACCGCCAATTCCCAAAAGTGCATTCGCGCAGGAGGCAAGCATAACGACTTAGAAGATGTCGGCCTGGATACCTATCATCACACTTTTTTTGAAATGTTGGGCAACTGGTCCTTCAACGATTACTTTAAAAAAGAAGCTATCACATGGGCCTGGGAACTCCTCGTCGAGCGTTGGAAATTTCCACCCGAGCGCCTCTACGCCACTGTTTATAAGCCTGCAGAGGGCGACCCTGCTTCTTTCGATCAAGAAGCTCATGACCTCTGGTCGGCTCTTTTTAAAAAAGCAGGTTTAGATCCCGCCATTCACATCGTTCCAGGCAATCGCAAAGATAATTTTTGGATGATGGGAGAGACAGGGCCCTGCGGACCTTGTTCCGAGTTGCATGTTGATCTCACACCCTACGGCGACACCAAGGGAGCCTTAGTCAACAAAGGCACAGCGGAATGCATCGAAATTTGGAATCTCGTCTTCATTCAATTCAATGCCAATAGCGATGGCACTTTTGTTTCTCTTCCAACACAACATGTCGACACGGGCATGGGTTTCGAGCGGATCTGCTCGATCATACAAGGGACAAAAGGATTTCAAGAATTCGGCAATGTCATTATTTCCAATTACGAGACTGATCTCTTCCGTCCGATTTTTCATCAATTAGAAAAAATGTCGGGCCTACGCTATCGCTCGACGTTACCGCAGCCTGAGAAAGAAGGCCCCCCACTCCCGCGCACCGAACAAGAAAAAATCGACGTCGCTTTTCGCGTCATCGCAGATCATCTGCGCACCCTTGGTTTTGCCATTGCCGACGGCATCTTGCCCGGCAACACCGATCGCAACTATGTTCTCCGGCGTATCCTTCGCCGCGCCGTACGCTACGGTCGCACCCTCGGTTTTCGCGAACCTTTCTTTTACACACTCGTTCCGATCTTCGTGAGCCTCCTGGGAGAAGCTTTTCCAGAGGTTCGTGAAAAAGAAGAAACCATCACCTGCGTCCTGCGTCGCGAGGAAGAGGCCTTTCACAAAACGTTAGACAAAGGGCTCGCACTTTTTGAAATCGAAGCTGCTCAGCAAAAAGAAATTTCGGGAGCAGTCGCATTTCGACTTTACGATGAACAAGGCTTTCCACTCGATCTCACCGAACTCCTCGCGCGCGAGCGAGGATTGAAAGTCGATCACGCGGGCTTTGAAACGCTCATGCAAGAGCAACGCACACGAGCTCGCGCTGCACAAAAAAAAGAAATCATCAGCGTCGAATCATTTCAAACAACAGAGCCGACAACCTTTCTGGGATTTGATCAGATTGAAACAGAAGTTGGCGTCGTAGAAGTTGTCTCCATCAAAAATCGCATAGCATTAATCTTCGATCACTCCGTTTGCTATGCCGAAATGGGAGGGCAAGTTGGCGATCAAGGCACGTTGAAACTAGGAGAAATAAATTATTCTATTACCGACACTCAGAAAAAAGGATGCCTCTGGCTCCATTTTATCGAAGGCAATGATGCTCCTGCTCTTGGCACCCAAGGAATTCTCCGACTCAACTCTGCCCGCCGATCCGCTGTGGAACGGCATCACACGGCGACGCACTTGCTTCATCATGCTCTTCATAAAATTGTCAGCTCTGAAATTTCACAAAAAGGTTCCTTCGTTGGGAGTGATAAACTGACCTTTGATTTTAACAGCGCTCCGCTCACCGAAGAGCAGCTGCAAAAAATGGAACAGTTGATCAATGAAGAAATCGTGAGGAATTTTCCTGTGAGCTGGGCTGAGTTGCCTCACTCATCCATTAAGGAACGCGCTGACATCATGCAATTTTTTGGTGACAAGTATGGCGAGCAAGTTCGTGTTGTTCAAGTCGGCGGCATCCCAGGTGCGCTGGATGGCTTCTCAATGGAACTCTGTGGAGGAACTCATGTTAGGGCCACAGGAGAATTGGGACAGTTCCGCATTTTGAGTGAAGGAGCCGTTGCAGCTGGCGTACGTCGCATCGAGGCCATTGCTGGACTTGCAGCTCATGAGCAGGCAACTCAAGAAACAAAACTCCTTCGCTCTTTGTCAGCTCAGTTGCATACTCCTGTGCTCGAACTTGAAAAAAAGGCAACAGCTCTTCTTGCTCGAACCGCTAGCTTAGAAAAAACCATCGCTGCTCTGCAAGATGCTCAAGCAGCTTCTTTATCAAAAGAATTATTAACAAAGCAACAACTCGTTGCTGACATTCCGACGATCATTGAAGAGCTTCCAGGATCTGATGCGGCACAATTACAGCGCGTGATCAGTCATTTCCAAAAAACTTTTCCTGGCATCGTTGTGTTAGCTGGAGCTGCTGGAGAAAATGTGTCATTGGCTGCTTTCGTTGCAGAACCTTGGCGCAAAAAAATTGCTGCAGGAAAATTAATTCAAGCCATGGCCCCTCACGTTGATGGCAAGGGCGGCGGCAGCGCCGACTCAGCTCGCGGCGGAGGGCGAAATCCTACTGGCATCGGAATGGCTTTAGCAGCAGCGCAGACAATGATTCTCAACTAAAGAAATAGCCACAAAAGATCACAAAGAAACATTGCTCATGTCTCTCTTTTTTTGTGATCTTTGTGTTCTTTTGTGGCTATTAAATTTTATTTTTTATGACCTTACTTCAATGCACCCTCCCCGGTATTAAAAAACTTCGCAGCGGCAAAGTGCGTGAAGTTTTTGATCTTGGCGATCGCGTTCTCTTTGTGACGACTGATCGCGTTTCTGCTTTCGATTCTGTTTTTCCAAACGGCATTCCAGGAAAAGGAAAAATTTTAAATCAACTCTCGGCTTTTTGGTTTCAGCATTTTCAAAACATACCACATCACCTCATCACGACTAATGTTGAGAAATATCCGGAAGAGCTAGCTCCTTTTGCAACCACGCTCGAGGGGCGTTCGATGATCGTGAAAAAAACGCAGCCACTTCCCGTGGAGTGCGTCGTACGTGGTTATCTCGCAGGGAACGGTTGGAAAGAATATCAAGAGCACGGAACGTTGGCTGGCATCCCTCTTCCCAAGGGCCTCCGCAATGCAGAGGCCTTGCCAGAGCCAATGTTTACTCCGAGCACCAAAGCCGAAGAGGGACATGATGAACCGATCACTTGGGATCAATGCTGCGAACTCATCAGCAAAGAGAGAGCGGAACAAGTTCGTTCCATGAGCTTGCAACTCTACACGGAAGGAGCTCGTTATGCCCGAGAGCGTGGAATCATCATTGCCGACACCAAATTTGAATTTGGAATACTCGATGGCACAGTCATTTTAATTGATGAATGCTTAACGCCCGATTCTTCACGGTTCTGGCCCATCGATGAATACGAAGTGGGAAAAAATCCACCCAGCTTCGACAAACAATTTTTACGCGACTACTTGGAAGCATCAGGATGGAACAAGCTGCCACCGGCTCCGGAGCTTCCTCTAGAGATCATCGCCAAGACTGCTCAAAAATATCAGGAGGCGTTTGAACGACTGACAGGAAAAAAATAGAAGAAAATTAGCCACAAAGAACACAAAAAGACCGCCCCCGACCAGAGCTCTTTCTTTGATTTCTTTGTGTTCTTTGTGGCCATTCTTTTTTTGCGTTTTCTCTGCGTTCTTTGCAGCTAATTTCTTTTTCTCTTCTTCCATCCCTGTGAATACTTCCCTCGAAACCTTTCTGCTTTATCTTGCGACGGAGCGGGGCCTTTCGACCAATTACCAACTCTCCACGCGCGCATCGCTCGAACA
Source organism: Verrucomicrobiia bacterium (assembly GCA_026398175.1). GTDB lineage: Bacteria > Verrucomicrobiota > Verrucomicrobiia > Chthoniobacterales > UBA6821 > CAIWMF01. The sequence goes on from JAPLTJ010000123.1 coordinate 5,072, forward strand.
TTTTTTTACTTGGTTAAAAAATTCGACTGCCATCACCAGCGAGCAAGAAGCGACGAGTAGGCATCTTCATGATTTTCTAGCGACTGAAAAAAAAAGAGGCTTGGCTCCTGCCTCGCTAAAACTCGAAGTGGTAGCGCTCCGCATTTTTTTCCGATTTTTGGCGGGGCGCAATTTGATCAAATCTGATCCAGCTGAAAAGCTACCACTTCCACGTCTGCCTCAATCACTGCCACAACCGCTCTCTCCGCCCGACATGGAGCGGCTGCTCGCGGCTCCCGGAGGAAAAGATGCCATCTCTCTTCGCGATCGTGCCATTCTTGAACTGCTCTACGCTTCGGGATTGCGCATCTCAGAACTGTGCCAAGCGCGCCTCGAACATCTCGATTTGGAAGAGGGAATCATTCGCGTCACTGGCAAAGGAAATAAAACGCGCCTGGTTCCAGTGGGACAATCAGCGTTGAACGCCCTCAGTGACTATCTCTCTGCCAGTCGTCCAAAACTTCTCTCTCCAAAATCAGGAGCTGCCATTTTTCTTTCGGTGCGCGGTCATGCTTTGACCCCTGCTCGTATCTGGCAACTCGTGCAACAATATTCTAAGCAAGCGGGGCTCGCTGCAGCAGTGCATCCACATCAACTGCGACACTCCTTTGCAACACACTTGCTCGCAGGCGGCGCCGATCTCCGCATCATTCAAGAAATGTTAGGCCACGCCAGCATTGCGACCACACAGATCTACACGCAGGTCGATCGGAGTCAGCTCAAAAAAATCCACCATCAATTTCATCCGAGGGGGTAACCACCTTAGGGGTCAGTCCGTCATATTGTCACATTTATCGACACATTATGAATTCAAATCACCAAATATGACAATATGACGGACTGACCCCTAAGGTTTTTTTTCGTGACAGAGACCTCCTTCCATCGCTTCAATAAGAGATTATGAATTCTCAACAACCTCTCGAAGGAAAAGTCGGTGTCGTATTTGGTGTAGCCAACAAGCGGAGTATCGCTTGGGCAATCGCTAAGGCTTGGCATCAAGCTGGAGCAAAACTTTTATTTAATTACCAAGGAGAACGAGTCAAAGAAAATGTCGAGGAATTAACTTCAGAATTTGGTTCCAATGTTTTTCTCCATCCTTGCGATGTTTCTTGCGACAAACAGATCGCTACTTTTTTTGAAAAAGTTCGCGAGCACACTCCCAAGCTCGATCTCCTTCTTCATTCGGTTGCTTTCGCTCCCAAAGAAGCTCTGGAAAATGATTTTATTACCACGTCCCGCGAGGCTTTTTTAACGGCCCACAACATTAGTGCTTACTCGCTCATTGGGCTTGCACGCGAAGCCGCTCCGATGATGACAGAAGGTGGAAGCATTGTTGCGATGAGTTATTACGGCGCCGCAAAAGTTGTGCCTCATTACAACGTCATGGGTGTTGCGAAAGCCTCCCTCGAGGCTAGCACGCGCTACCTTGCTCATGACCTCGGCAAGAAAAAGATCCGTGTGAACTGTATCAGCGCTGGCCCTGTTCAAACGCTGGCTGCACGGGGTATCTCAGGCTTCTCTGCGATGATCAAGCATTACGAAGCTCATGCTCCACTGCAACGCAGTTGCACGACCGAAGAGCTCGGACACACCGGTGTCTTTTTGGCGAGCGATGGGGCTAGTGGCATTACGGGCCAGGTGCTTTATGTCGACGGTGGTTACGAAATAATGGGCATGTAGGCGTTGAGCAAAGCTCAAAGCTAGTTGGCGGTAATTTAAAATCGTTGATCAATACTTTATTAGCACCTCGATTGTTCAAAATAAAATCTACCGACAGAAGAAAGGGCCTCTCTAGCCACATTCTACCTACACTTACACATTACCGTCATTCCAGCGGACGCTGGAACCCAGGCGGCTATGGATCTTTGTTTTTGTTTTCGTAAAAGTGGTATGATGTTGCAAAAGGAAGAAATACTTACTTTAAAAAAAGAATTGAGACTTTATTTTAAGGGATCATCAATTCTGTATCGACAGTCGCTGGATTCCAGGGTCCGCTGGAATGACGTTTAAGGGGAGTGTTTTTTTATTTTGGACAGCAATGTCATTTTTTTATGAATTAGCAATTTAATAACTTGGAACTTGGAACTAAAAACTTTCTTCGCGAAGCGATGGCACGCCTCCTCAGCGATCCAACTTCAATCATCGAAGATCTCGAACGACGGACAGCGTTAGGCAAAGACGAATGGTTTGCTGCGGCCGTGCCAGATATTGCGGTAGCTCCAAACACCCCTCAGGAAGTGGCTGCAGTGTTGGCTTACGCAAACAAAAATAAAATTCTGGTCACCACGCGCGGCGCTGGCTATGGCTACGTGGGAGGATGTGTTCCGGTGCAAGGTGGCATCTTGCTTTCGACGGAACGGCTGAATAAAATTTTAGAAATTCATTCTGGGGACTTTGTCGCTGTTGTTCAACCTGCAGTCATCACCGCAAAATTACAAGAAGCTGTTCTTGCTCAAGGATTATTTTATCCTCCCGATCCTGCCAGCCGCGATCATTGCAGCATCGGCGGTAACATTGCGACCAACGCCGGAGGCCCACGCTGCCTCAAATATGGAGTCACGCGTCACTATGTCTTAGGATTGGAAGTGGCACTGGCCGATGGTTCGCTAGTGCGTGTCGGAGGACGGACTCACAAAAATAAAACGGGCTTCGATCTCCTCGGGATGTTCGTTGGCTCCGAAGGACTTCTTGGTATCATCACGGAAGCCACCCTCCGCCTACTTCCAACGCCCCCAGCTCGAGCCACGCTCTCGGCTGGATTTGCCACGATGAAAGAAGCAGCGGCGGCTGTGCAACATATTTTTCATGCAGGTTATCTTCCTGCTGCGGTCGAAGTTGCTGATCATTTTACGTTGGAGGCAGCCCGCCGGGATTTGCCAAAGGAGCTTCAAATCTTGATTCCACCTGGCCAAGCACATCTCTTAGTTGAAATTGATGGTCAAGAAGCGAGCGTTGCGAGCGAGATTTTCGTCCTCCAACAACTTTTATCTCAAAGCAAGGCACTTCAAGTGGAACATGCCACCACTCCCGAAACATGCGATCGGATGTGGAACTTGCGACGTTCTTTTTCAATGGCTTTGAGAGCTACGGGCTTGATCAAGCTCAACGAAGACATCGTCGTCCCGCGCAGTCGCCTTTCTGACCTCATCGACTTTACTGAGAAATTGCAAACGAAGAGCGGCTTCCCTATCGCCTGTTTTGGGCATGCGGGTGATGGCAACATCCATGTTAACATCATGGTCTCTCAGCAGCAGCAACAAGAAGAGAAAGAAACCATCGACCAACTCCTTGATCAACTTTTCACTCAAGTCCTCGAGTGGGGAGGAAACATTACCGGCGAACATGGCATCGGCCTTGCTAAACTTCCTTGGTGGAACCAGGCGACAACACCTGGCATTCGCGACCTGCACGCTCGTCTCAAGCTCGCCTTAGATCCAAATCACATTCTTAATCCTGGAAAGTTTGTTTAGCATTCATGAAAGGTTGCCATGATGCTCATTCCTCTTCTCTTTGCCATCATTGTTACTACTTCTACCCCTCTTCCCAACAACAAGGAACAGGAGGATCCAATTTCTGATGCTCCAGTTGAAACTCTTTTGGATAGCAAGAGCAAAGGAGACCCCTCAATCGATTACTCTGCGGAAAGCACCGCCGATGATAAAAAAAACCTTTATTGTCCAAAAAAATTAGGGTCATCATCGGACTCGTCCATACTACAACATAGCGCTCCCACTTTTCCGTCGACTATGCCTCTTCTTCAAAGCGCTCCTCCTACCAAAAAACCGATTGAGCGAAAAACAGTTAAAGCACTCTCAGGATATGCGTTAGGCATTACGGCATGTTACTATGGCATCCAGGCAGGCACATCTCTAGGAGGTTGTTTAGGGCTTGATGCTGTATCTTTTGTGAGTCTAATACCATCTCCCCAAAATAAATGGACTATAAGACGCTGGAAGTTTGGTGTTGAGCAAGGCGGAAGAGTGCAGCGCTATGCGAACATAACGCCAGATCTGACAACGAAGCTCAGCGCCAAAATAACAAGTCAGATGGGGAGATGGTATAAGTATAGGACTAGGAATCATTGCTGCCGCTATAACCATTCACTATACATGGCAGTTTATTAACTACTTGTTTTGAGCGTAATTTTTAACCCTAAAATTTTGCTTGTACCAAATTCATTTCCCGTCATCATAGAGGCCGCTTTCAGGCGTTGTTGATAAGACCTGATTATCGGGAATAGCTAGTTTCCTTCGGTTTACGAATTTTTGACTGATGTCATCAGCTTTTCTGTCGATAAAAATCAGTCTTATCTGTTTTTTCAGTCTCAACCTGAATATGAGAAGACTGACCTCAACAGACACCCTGGAACATTCATTATTATTAACACTGAAGTAGCCTCGATCAAACTCGCTTTATTCGTTCAAGATTTTAACTCGAATATTTCATGAGACTATTTCCTCACTTACTTACTTATCATGTCATCAAATTATTCTTCATCTCGTCGTGGTCCTCGTTCTTCTCAAGGACAAGGAGGCCGTCGTCGCCCTTCATCTTCAGGAGCTCCTAGAAAATCAGGAGGACGGCCACCGTCATCGGCTCCCGTTCAAGCTCCTAAGGTTGGGTTCTTTAAAAAATTACTCGGTCTTATTGGTCTCGGCAAAAGCAAGCCTGTCAAAAAGTACGCCGCCAAGTCAGATCGTTCTGAAAATTACTCAGCAGCTGGCAAAGACCGCCCTGCAAGAACACCTCGTGTCAGTCGTAAACCAGAGCGTGTTGAAGTGACAAGCCCTCGTCTTTACATTGGCAATCTTTCCTTTGATGCAACAGAAAGTGATCTCTTCGAACTCTTCAGCGGCATCGGCCAAGTCCAAAACGTAGAGCTTGTTGCGAACCGAGAGACTCATCGCTCTAAAGGTTTTGGTTTTATTCAGATGACAACTCTCGATGAAGCTAAGCGCGCCGTTGAGGAACTCCATGACAAGGAATATATGAGCCGCAAGTTGGTTGTTAGCGGAGCTAAAGCCCTTCCTGAAATGCGTGCAGAGCGCCCTGCTGCTCCTGCTGCTAGCGAGCCTGAGACTTGTTGCCACGGAGATACTCATTGCCACACAGAAGCTACCGAGCAAAATACAGCTTCCGAAGTGACTCACACCGCAACTCCCGAAGGCCACTGCTGCCATAATGAGTCGAGTGAAGAATTCTGCAGTCTGTAATCTACAGCCTGTAGTCTGCATCGTGGGTCCAACGTCGGTAGGCAAATCAACTTTGTCTATCGAATTGGCTCGCCGTCTCGATGGAGAAATCATCGGCGTTGATGCCTTTCAGCTCTATCGCGGCCTTCCGATCTTAACGGCGCAATCAAATTCACAGGATCTCCCTCAGCATTTAATTGCCACTCTTTCCCTAACAGAAGAATGTGATGCGATGCGCTATTGTTCGATGGCACTTCCAATCATCGATGAAATTTCATCACGAGGAAAAATTTCCTTGCTAGCAGGAGGAACAGGATTTTATTTGCGTGCGCTTTTGTCACCGCTAGATCCACTTCCCACGGCCAATGCGGATTTGAGAGCTCAGTTTGCTGCAGCTTCTCATGAAGAGCTCCTCACTCAACTCGAGCAGGTTGATCCAGCAGCCTCTTCTCAAATCGACACCAACAATCGTCGCCGTCTCGAGCGAGCACTGGAAATTATTTTACTTACAGAAAAACCGCTGGCGGAAGTTTGGAAAAAAAATCGTGAAGAAGCATCTCGGGTTCCTGGCATATTTTTAACCCGCGATCGAGAAGATTTGTATCAGCGCATCGAGGCTCACGTTCGTCTCATGTTTGATCAGGGAGTTCTGGATGAAGTGGCGGCCCTTGGCCCACTGAGCCACACGGCGGCGATGACGCTAGGTCTTCGTGAAATACAAGCTCATCTCCGAGGAGAGATAACGCTTGCTGACACAATTCAAACAATCATCCAAGCTACCAAACGCTACGCGAAGCGCCAGATGACCTGGTTTCGAAACCAACACGACTTTCCTGAATTGAACCTGAGCCGCTTTTCCTCTCTGGAGGCTGCTACCGAGGGGGCGTTGCCATTGCTTTGCAATGGCAGTTCGTAGTTCGTAGTTCGTAGTTGGCAGTTCGTAGTTATTATCTTGGTGACATCTCTAGCTGCTTGTAGAGGAAAGGACTCACTAGACTTCTTTCAAAACTCGCTTATGCTGATGAAGAGCCAGGAGCCTCGGAGCGCAGAAGCTGATCGTATAGATAATACGTGAAGCTTTGAGCACCGGAGCGACGCAGCTATTCGCAGCAGAAGTAGAGTTTTCAAAGAAGTCTCCATGAGTGAAAAAACAATTTTAGTCGGCCTCGAACGTCCCAGCATTGCGCGTTGGGAGCTTTTAGAATCGCTGGAAGAGCTCAGCCAACTCTCCCTCACAGCAGGAGCTGAAGTCGTAGCCACGGTCACGCAACGTTTGGAACGTCCCACAGCTCCCTACTACATTGGTAAAGGAAAAGCCGAAGAGCTCGCTCTTCTTTGTGAAGAAAAAAAAGCTACTTCCATTATTTTTGATGATGAGCTCACTCCCGCGCAGGGACGCAACTTGGAAGTCCTCTGCAAGCGGAAGGTCATCGATCGCACACAACTGATCCTCGATATTTTTGCGGCTCGTGCTCGCACGCGTGAAGGCCGTTTGCAGGTGGAGTTGGCGCAGTTACAATATCTTCTTCCACGACTGACGCACATGTGGGGACATCTTTCCCGTCAAAGCGGTGGCGTTGGGAGCAGAGGTCCTGGTGAAACGCAGCTGGAAGTGGATCGTCGCCGCGCCCAAGAGCGCGTTGCTCGCTTGAAAGAAGATCTTCAAAGCGTCCGCAGGATCCGTCAAACACAACGCGAAGGACGCCTGCGCCAGCAATGGCCTCTGGTCTCGTTGGTAGGCTACACCAATGCTGGCAAATCATCGCTCCTCAATCTCCTCACGAAATCTGCTGTTCTTGAAGAGGATCTTCTTTTTGCAACCTTAGATCCAACGACCCGCCAACTCGTTCTTCCCAATCATCAAAAAATTCTCCTTACCGATACGGTTGGCTTCATTCGCAAGCTTCCTCATACTTTGGTGGCATCGTTCAAAGCCACGCTCGAAGAAGTAGAACTTGCTGATCTCTTGTTGCATGTTGTTGACTTGAGTCACCCTCACTACCTCGATCAAATTGAAGCTGTTGAAAAGATTTTGAAAGAAATCGGTGCTGCAGAAAAAAAATGCCTCATTGTCTTTAATAAAATTGATTGCATCCCCCACCCCGACCTCATCCAGCGAGAGTTAAAACGCTTTCCAAATAGTGTTGCCATTTCAGCTCGCTTGGGATTGGGCAGGGAGGAATTCTTATCGCGACTGGGACAAGAGCTCTCTTCACCACGCGCCGAAGCCTGCTACCATCTTCCTCCAGAGGCCAGCGCCCTCTTGGCTGAAATCCATCGATCGGGTCATGTCTCCTCTCTCCATTATGAAGAGGAGACGGCTGTTGTGATGGCTTCAGTTCCGACTTCGCTGGCACAGAAGCTCGTGCCGTTTGAAAAAAAGAATTAACCACAAAGATCGCTACGCTCAAGACGTCATTCCTGCGGACGCAGGAATCCAGGCGGCTATGGATCTTTATTTTTGTTTTCGTAAAAGTGATATGTTGTCACATATGCTTTCTCAAAAAAAGAAATGATACTTTATTTTATGGAACCATCAAATCTGCATCGATGGTCTCCTGGATTCCCGTCCGCTGGAATGACGTTGTTTTTTTAATGGAAAATAATCATGTTACTCCATCAAGATCCCCTCAGCTAATTATACCATCTCCCTAAAATAACTGGACCATCTGACTTGTTATTTTGGCGCTGAGCTTCGTTGTCAGATCTGGCATTATGTTCGCATAGCGCTGCACTCTTCCGCCTTGCTCAACACCAAACTTCCAGCGTCTTATAGTCCATTTATTTTGGGGAGATGGTATTAGAGCAGTGAACAGATACTGAGTTTGAGTGATTGAGACTTTATAAATAAGCCGTAAAAAAATTCTTTCGTGTTATTTCGCGTATTTCGCGGTTAATCATCTTCTTTTTTTTATCATCTTTATGGTAACTTTTCCCCATGCCTAAAAAATCTTCTTCCCTCTCTCGCAACAAAAAAACGGCAAAGCCTCTTGCCTCCGACACAACTGGCTTGACCCTGCTAGGTGGTGGCTCTCTGCCTCAAGTAGAGATACCTTCCACGGCACTCTTGGAAACCTTTATCAGCCCAGCGCCGAAGCGACGTTATGAAATCTGTTTTTCTTCGAATGAATTTACTTCGATGTGCCCCATCACGGGACAACCCGATTATGCGACTATTATAATTCGCTACACTCCTAAAGAGCGCTGCATAGAAAGCAAGGCGCTGAAGCTTTATCTTCGCTCGTTTCGCAATCAGGGTGTTTTTGCTGAAAGCATTGTCAATCGCATGCTCGATGATCTTGTGAAAGTTTTGTCGCCACGAAGCTTGACCGTGATTGGCGACTTTACACCACGTGGAGGCATTGGCCTTCGTGTTGAAGTGAGCTATCCTGAAAAATCTAAGTAGAATGAAACTCCTCGTTCTGCTCAGCGGAGGATTAGATTCCGTCACAGCCCTCTATCATGCTCGAGAAAATCATGATGTGATTGGCGCCTTAAGTTTTGATTATGGCTCCAAACATAATCACTGTGAGCTTCCGCTGGCGGCCTATCATACAAACAAGCTCGACATCCCACATGTCATCTTGCCGCTAACTTTCATCAATGATTATTTTCAATCCACTCTCCTAAAATCAGGCGGCAAAATTCCCGAGGGACATTACGCAGCTGAAAACATGAAACAGACGGTCGTTCCCTTTCGCAATGGCATTATGCTCTCGATTGCAGGAGGCTTTGCTGAGTCTCACGGAGCCCAAGGAATCGTCATTGGAGCCCATGCAGGAGATCATTTTATTTATGCCGATTGTCGCGAAACATTTTTAGAAGCGATGAGCTCCGCCTTGCGCGAAGGAACCGACACGAGAGTAGGAATCCTCAGACCCTTTGTAGAAATGGACAAGGGAGCGATTGTACGCCGCGGCATGGAACTTGGAATTGACTACTCTAAAACATGGTCGTGCTACAAAGGCGAAGAATTACAGTGTGGTTTTTGCGGCACTTGTGTTGAGCGCAAAGAAGCCTTCATGCTAGCAGGCATTAAAGACCCCACTCATTACGAAATTGAAAAAGCTACTTTCTTCACCTCTGGAGAAAGTAAAGAGTGAAGAGCAAAGGGTAAAGAGTAGCTAAATAGTTTTCAGGACACTTCACTCTTTACTCTTAACTCTTTACGGATTTCCTCCCATGTTTATTTCCGAAATATTCTACTCCCTCCAAGGCGAAGGTCTCTTGATGGGAGTGCCATCCGTCTTTATCCGCACCTCGGGATGTAATCTTCGGTGCCGTTGGTGTGATACTCCTTATGCTTCTTGGAAGCCTGAGGGAGAACAGCAAAGCGTTGAGGCGATCATAAAAGAGATTGCGATTTATGAATGTCGTCATGTTGTACTCACAGGTGGCGAGCCGATGGTGGCACCTGAGTTGCCAGCGCTAGCAATGCTCCTACGTCGCGAAGGATATCACATCACCATTGAAACCGCTGGAACCGTGATGCCAAGCGGCATTGAATGCGATCTTGCTTCACTCAGTCCTAAATTAAAAAATTCTATCCCTGAATTTTCTGTTGCAGGTATTTGGAAAGAAAAACATGAGGCAACACGCTATCAGCCAGAAGTTCTTCGCTCTTGGATTCGAGATTATCATGTTCAATGTAAATTTGTCGTCACGTCTGAAGACGATCTTCCTGAAATTGAAAATATCATCCTGGACCTAGAACCTTTCGCACGCGATCGTATTTTGTTGATGCCAGAAGCAACTCAGGTAGAAGTATTGAGGCAGCGCTCTCCTCTCATTGCAAAACTCTGCCTCGAACGGGGATTTCGATTTGCTCCACGGCTTCAGATCGAGCTTTATGGAAACAAACGTGGAACGTAAGAAAAAGAGATTCACAGGGATGGAAGGGATTAAAGAATTTTTAAAACCGCGAAATACGCGAAATAACACGAGAAAGAAAAAGAAATTTTTTAGCGGCTTTTAGCGTATTTAGCGGTTATTTTTTTCTTATCCCTTCCATTGCTTCCATCCCTGTGAATTCTTCTTGTATGACTTCTCCTCTCCGCATCCTCCTCATTCGCCGTGACAACATTGGAGATCTCATCTGCACGACTCCTCTCCTGCGCGCATTGAGAGAGCATCTGCCCGAGGCTTCTATATCGATTCTTGTCAGCAGCTATAATGTTGAAGTTCTCGAAGAAAATAAGGATATCGATCGCACTTTTATTTTTCTCAAACGTCGCCACGACAATCACGGGCATCACCCTCTCTCCGTCATCTGGAAGCGCTGGCAATTAAAACGTTTTCTTCGAAAAGAAAAGTTCGATTACATCCTTCTTGCTAATGGAGGTTGGCGTTATGCCCGCAAGCTTCGTGGAAAAATAACGGTTGGATTTCAAGAGCGCGATCGTCCTCCCTCACAACAACCTGATATTACAATTCCGCGAGAAGCACCGGGTCCCGTTGAAGAACATGAAGTTTCCAAATTAGCTCGCTTGGGAACTATTCTTAAAATACCTCTCAAAAACTCACTAGGACCCACTTATCTTTTTCCTAATAAAATACTCGTTGAGCAACAACGCCAGCGCCTTCTTGCAGCAGGATGGGATTCGAGCAAGCCTACGATCGGAGTTCATATCAGCGCTCGTTGTCCGATGCGGGTATGGCCAGAACATTATTTTGTTACTCTCATCAAAAAAATAGTTACTGCTGAGAAGGCTCAAATCGTCTTGCTCTGGTCTCCTGGACTTATCAACAATCCGAAACATCCTGGAGATGATGAAAAAGCAGCAAGCCTCCTTCGCTCCTTGCAAGGACTTCCTGTTTTTGGGGCTCCTACGACAACCGTTTCACAACTCATCGCCGTCAGCTCTCTCTTGGATCAAATGATTTGCAGTGATGGTGGCGCCATGCATGTAGCAGCAGCTCTTCAAAAACCGATCCTCTCTTTTTTTGGTGCTAGCAGCATTGAATCGTGGCATCCTTGGAAAACTCCCTATATCGCCCTGCGCACCCCGTCTCATCAAGTGAAAGACATTACCGCTGAAGAGGCCCTTGCTGGTTTTTTTGAGCTTCAGAAAAAAATAACTCGGAAAAATCAAGAATCCTCTTTTTAATTGATTTAAAATTTTATGAAAACTTCTTATCGATCTCTAGCTATTTTCTTTTTATTGCTAACGCTAAGTCTATCAAACGCCTCGGCGTCACACTTCATCATCATCGATAATGAAACGGGGTGTATTTTACAGGAACAAGGGGCTAATGATAAATTTCCTGCCGGCAGTCTTACGAAAATTGCCGTGGCCATCACGCTGCTTGATTGGATTAAGGTTAGCGGCAATAGCCTTGATGCTGTAGCAGAAGTCCCCGCGCCAGCGGCACCTCAAGGGCAAGGTAATCCATTAGGTCTTCAAGCTGGTGATCGCGTCACACTTCGCGATTTACTTTACTTAACGCTTCTTCCATCTGATAGCGAAGCTGCGTTGACTATTGCCAGTTATGTCGGTTTGAAATTACCCAACCCACAGCAATTAGATGGGATCGGCAATTTTGTAGCTAATATGAATGCACTCGCTCGTGAGTTAGAAATGAAGCGAACTCTTTTCCTCAACTCACATGGTCTTCCCGTTGTAGGTAATGGTGAACAACCCTACTCCTGTGCAGCTGACCTTGCGCGACTCACACGCTATGGCTACTCCAAGCCTGGTCTTGCTTTTTACGTGGCTCAAAAATCACGTGATATTCACATCCAACGCGGAAACAAGACGCTGGGAGCAACCATCAACAATACCAATAATTTGTTAGGTGTTAATGGCATTGATGGCGTTAAAACGGCACGCTTACCTTCTGTCGGAGAATCCATCATTCTCACCAGTGCTCGTGACCCAGAAGTCAAAAAAGAAGGGAATACTGTCTACACGACTCCTCGTCGGATTATCGTTGTTATTCTCGGATCTAATAATCGCGCCACAGAAGGAACAGAACTGAATCAACGAGCATGGAACCTCTACTATGCTTGGGCCGGTCGAGGTCGCCCCACTAAGTCGAGTAAGTTTCTATAATCCTAAAAGCGGGTTTAGAAATGGGAAAGATTTTCTGTTTCTAGACACGTTTTTAGGATAATCCACTTCTATTCCTCTGAATTCTTTTTAATTTCTCTCGAGCTCGATCTCAACAAGCACCTGCTGGATCATCGAAAAAAGTTGTAACTGCAAGAGCACTTTTCCTCGCTCGGTATTTAAATCAGGAGCGACCTCTCCGCTGATTTCTTGATCATGGAGTCGGTGACGCGCAGCCAGGGAAAGGCGAGCTACATTAAGGATACGAAGCCAGGACTCACGGTGCGCTACAGGAATGAGCAGCCGCCCTAGTTGATCGCCCGGGGCATTAAGCTGCTCTCGCTTCATGTTTTCTAAATCGGTGAGCACATGGGCGTGACACGATTTTAAAAGTGTCAACAATCCTGGTTGCACATACTCCTTCCAATCCTGAGAAAAAAGCGCGTCCTCGGCGAGAGGCGTTGCTAAAAAAGAATCGGCAATACAATCCCATTCCTCTTCTTCTTGTCTTATTCCTTCCACCATCAAGAAAGCTAATAGCGGATCAATTTCAGAAATTTCACTATCTCCATTTTCTCGCTGATGAAAGTTCATACTTGCTCCAAAGTTGCTAACAATAAAAAACCATGCAGCCGCTCCACATAAAATTCAGCTTCCTCACGCGGACCCACCCAAACAATCGAGCGTCCTTGTGTGTGAACTTCCATCATATATTTTCCTGCAATCTCTTTTTTAAATCCAAAGATTTTTTGAAATACCATCGTAACATAGCTCATTAAATTAACAGGATCATTATGAACGATCACTTGCCAGGAAGAGGCCAAGAGACGCTCTTCGCTGAGCGCTGGCTTTTCAAGAAGCTCTGTTTTGGATGTGAACTGGCACAAAATTTTAAACATGACTCACGGCGTATTGAAGCAATCGATCTTGTTCCTGATGCATAAGGCGGCGCTCATTTTCATCGATATCATCATAGTCGAGCAAATGAAGCAAACCGTGAATTACACAAAGCGCTATTTCATGATCCACTGGCTGATGAAATTTTTTGGCATGCCCCACCACCGTAGGAACACCAATGAGGATCTCTCCTAGTTCAGGACTATGCCTAAAAGTTATAACATCTGTTGGAGAGGGATCATTGCAAAAATCAGCATGCACTTTGGCAATTGCTCGATCATTTAAAAAAGAAATTTCGATCATTGATGGCAAGGAGCTTGTCCGGTGCCGTGGTCGCATGAGGCACTCTGGAAGGGCCGCTGCGACCAACAATTGAATATAGCTTTGATTTATTTTTACTGCACGCTGTCGAGGAAACCAAAATAGTTGAGGAAGCATATAAAAGTAATGAGTAATGAGTAATGAGTAATGAGTAAAGAATGAAGAATTTCCTTCAGCCTTTCGCCTTCAGCCTTTAGCCTATATTCTCATGTCAAAACATTCTCATCACTCTCTCCGCACCAGACTTCATTTTTTGAGCCGCTTCATTATGAAGCCTCATTCTGTTGGCTCGATCTGGCCAAGCTCACAGCACCTTGCTAAAGCGATGATTGAAGATATTGATTTTCAAGCGGGCGACGTTGTCATCGAATATGGTCCAGGAACAGGACCCTTCACGCATCTTTTGCGCCAACATTTACCAGAAGGAATTCGCTATCTTGGCATCGAATTTGATCTTCACTTGTGCAAAGCGCTACGCCATCGATTTCCTGAAATGCTCTTTCATCACGGCTCTGCAGAAGAAACTGGTGAACTGTTAAAACATTACAACCTCGGACCAGCACGCTTGATCATTTCAGGACTTCCTTTTGCCAACATGCCAGCTTCCTTGCAGGAACGAATTTTAATAGCAACACAACAAGCATTACGACCTAATGGACTTTTTCGCACCTTCACTTATCTCTGTTCTAGCATTAGTCCTCGTGCACGCCATTTTCAAAAAAGAGTGACAGACCATTTTCAACAAGAAAAAAAACACAGAATCGTTCTCAAAAATTTCCCTCCAGCTCGGGTTCTTAGTTATTTAGAGCGTGTCCGCAAACAGCTCATTTTTGACATTTTTTAAAAGGTGAGATTTTTTTCCTAAAAAGCAGCTCCGTTTTTCACCAGGGCAGCAGCAATTTTTAACACACTTCGATTGACAAGTGAAGTGCAACAC
>JAPLTJ010000143.1 GCA_026398175.1 Verrucomicrobiia bacterium
ACGGTTGTTTCGATCTTCACACCTCACTATAACCTATCAATTTTGGGCATAACAGCATTTTACGCTTGTTGTGCCCAATTTTTTTAGACTTCTGATCCGCTTAAAAAGATCCCTTGGCGCTTAGCGGACACGCTCTATTTATCCAAGACAGACGGCAGGTAAATTTTCAAAACAGAAAATGTCGTTAGAGATTCGCTGCAAGTGATGAAGAGCAAGGCGCGACGGCGCACAGCAGCGGAGTGTATATAGAAATACTCGAGCACCGGCGCAACGCAGCTCTTCTCTCTTGCAGTAGAATTTATGACGATTTTTTTGGCTGCCTTGCATAGATTTGAACTATGACAAGCAGATTCAGAGTCTGCTGTGCTACCGTTACACCACAAGGCAATAATTCTAGAATACCAACTCTTTTTGAATCGGGGCCGAGAGATTTTCTATCGCTCCTCCAAATTTAGGGTAGACAAATTTCGCAGCGATACTGTTTTTACGTGTTATTCCAAAAGCAGAGGTAATTCCGTGTTCAGCGAGCAGCTGAAGCGAAGACCACAAGAGCGCTGTTCCAATACCTCGATTGCGATATTCAGCAAGAACCCATGGTCCACTCGTTAAATGATTTGTTGTTTCTGGATTATAGTCCAATAACGAAGCAGCAATGATGCGAGCGCCATGCGCAGCAACAAGGCAGGAAGGTTCTTGATCAGACGAAAAAGATTTTTTAACAGCTGCCTCAATGAGATCTTGCACTTCGCCAGTCGCATCATGCCAATCGGTATTCATGGCTAGTGCTAAAAGCGTCACTTGCAAAACAAGATTTTGTTCTACAGCGGTTGCGTTGCGCACAATCAAGCGCGAGTCAAGTGAAGAGGGAGAGGGAAGCATTGTTGTCTTCCACTGAAAACGGATCCAAGTTGGTGATATCATGAGAGCAGTTCTTAACGATAAGCTAGTTTTTGTCTTGGTCAAGCTAGATCAAGTGCTTCAAAAAAGCATCGCGTTCAAAAAGTGTAAAATCTTCTACATTTTCACCACTCCCCAAGAAGAGAGGCATCACTTCAATTTCGCGAGCAATGGCAACAGCAATGCCTCCTTTGCCAGCTCCATCCATCTTGGTTAATACAAGTCCAGTAAGTCCAATCGCTGCATGAAATTCTCTTGCCTGCATCACGGCATTGCTTCCAGTCGTTGTGTCAGTCACAAAGAGCACTTGATGAGGAGCAGAGGAATCTAATTTAGCAACGGCTCGTTTGATCTTGGCTAACTCTTGCATCAGATTGGATTTATTTGCCAAACGTCCAGCTGTATCACATAGCAAAAAATCAGCGCGCAAACGTTGCGCTTTTGCGTAAGCATCATGACACAGAGCCGCTGGATCAGCACCATATTGGCTTGCTACCACCTCGACTCCAAGTCGATCCCCCCAGGATTGCAATTGCCCAATCGCAGCAGCACGAAAAGTGTCCGCCGCCGCTAACACGACAGAGTGTCCCTGCTTTTTCAAATAGTTTGCAAGTTTAGCAACGCTCGTTGTTTTTCCAGTGCCGTTAGCACCTACAAAAAAAATCACGACAGGTCCTTCTGGCCTAGCGAGCAAAGGCGGCATTCGTTCCGGCAATAATGTTCCTACGACTTCTCGTGTTGCTTCCAAAACTGTAGAGGCATCAAATGTTCCTTTTTTTTCACGAAGCAGCGTCATCACGGAAGCCACAGCGCCACTTCCTAAATCTGCCTGCCAAAGCGTTGCTTCTAACTCGTCCCAATCGACAGGTTCTCCCTGCTTGAATCCAAGTCGTCCTAATAAATTTGTTAAGAAACCAGCCATTTCTAAAATTGAAAATTAATTTTTCTTTTTGAGTATTCGTTGAACTTGGTCCAGCACTCCATTGACAAAGCGCCCCGATTGTTCGGTGCCATATTTTTTAGCAATATTAATTGCTTCGTCGATAATGACTGGTGGCGGCGTGCCTTCTCCTGAGAGCAGCTCATAGAGCGCCAAGCGCAAGATATTGCGATCAACTGCCGAGAGACGTTCTAGTTCATAATTTTCAGCATGCTGTTGAATAAGAAGATCAATTTCTTTTATTTTATCGGGCAAGATTCCGTCGATGAGGTTCTGGCAAAAACGCCGCGCTGCAGGACTAATGCCTCGAAAAGAATAAAAGCCAGCAAGATCTTCAGGAGTTAAGTCACCCCCGAGATCATATTGATAAAGAAATTGTACAGCAGCTTCACGCCCTTCTCGACGAACACCCATAAATAAATTTGGTCTGAAAATAGTAACTTTTGAGATGCCGGCTCAACAACCAGGAAATTTCTAGCTGTAGCGACCAGTAGAGGGTAACGAGTAACGAGTAACGAGTAAATACAAAGAGACGCATTTCATTAAATTAGTAAATTTGATGTGCTTTGATACGGCTGTTTTTTAATGCTTCGCCGAAGGCAACTACTTTTTCACTCGTTACCCTTTACTCATTACTCTTTACTTTTCCTGCCGCCTCCATCGCCATGAAAGCGGCGCGCGCAGCCTCGATACCACGATTGACTGATTCTGAGAGACAGCGATCGACGGCTTGTTTTTCATGCTCCAACAAGAGGACTTCGTGAATGACAGGAAGAGTATGGTCGAGAGAAATTCGCATCAAAGCATCCGTAACGGAAGTCGCAATGAGACGTGCATGAGCTGTCTCCCCTTGAAGAATGACGCCAAGAGCGATAATGGCATCAGGAGAACGACGCGTTGCCACCATGTTTGCAAGAGCAGGAATTTCAAAAGCGCCTTGAACACGCAGCACCTCTATTTTTGTGGTGGGAGCAATCGCCAAAAGTTCTTGCTCTGTCTGTTCCAACATCACATCAACAAAAGAATTGTTATAGCGACTCGCAATAATGCTGATCCTCGGAGGATGCTGGAGAGAGCTGACTGGGCGCTCTGGAAAATAGAGGGACATGCACACAGACTACAGACTACAGACTACAGGCTACAGGAAAAAATAAGAACTTTTCTAAAAATAATATTTTTTATTTTCTTTTTACCAATGTCCAATCGTCATTTGAGTTAGAGTTAGCAGCAGCAGAACTAGAACCTGCTTCTGCTCCTGCTCTTGCTCGTCTTGAGATGCCTAGAAAGGGTTGTTGTTCGTAGGTCCCAGAACTGCCAGGGCCTTTTCCTGAAAATGCTTTCTTTTGAGGACTTTTTAGTCCTTTGACTGGTTGTACTGTTTCTATCTTGGAAACTAAAACATAAATCGGAACTGTTATTTTTTGACGCAGACGTCCCAAGTGTCTCATTTCTGAAAAGGTGATGGCCTCTGGCGAAGGTTGCTGACTTCTATTTATCCGCGCTTCCATAGGAAAAAATTTGTACGGTTTCAGTTCCAAAAGTTCATGAATCCGCTCCAGGTTTTCACCTTCACCAGGAACCTTCCAAGCAAAGATGACAGGAATACCTTGGCTCTGAGCAAATTCTAACCCCAACTTGCTTGTTTTTCTTAAAAAAGCATACGTTATTATCTTATCAAGAAGCTTATACTGATCTTCAGAAAGGCCTTGATAAAGAGTATCTGCCTCTTGCGGCGAAAGACGATTCATCTGATTCAATAAATCAAAGACAGAACCTAACTCTTCAACAGCCAATCCCCAATTCCCGCAATTTAAGGCTGTTTTTAAAGCAGGATCTTGAAAACGAAATCCATTTCCTTGAGCAGAATAATTTTTAATCAAAAATCGTTGTCTTTCTTCTAGTGTGCTTAACCTTCCAGCAAAATTGAATTTGTTACGATGGGCAGATAAAAATTGTCGCCAGCTATCAACATCTGTTTGGGCCAAATGAGGCCTTCGTGGATGAGAAGGTTGAAACTCAAATTCTCCATGTAGAAATCTCAGATACCCTGTAAACCTCAACCCAAAGCCAATGCCAACCTGATCATTATATTCATTCATCGTCCTCAGATTTTGAAATCCCAAGCGATTTCTTAATCCTGTCTTCATCTCACCACGAGGGCCTTCAAATCCATAAACCAACATGGGTTGCTGTTGCATCCTTGGGCTCTTTTCAGGATCGATACCGACAGCAAAAGATTCTAATCGCCCAGAATGAGCAAGTGTCACCTCTGTCATGTCTCGTGAAAAAGGGTTGGCAGAGGATAATAAATGCTGACGAAATCCCTGGGGATTTTGTAGATCTAGTTGGGAAGCATCTGCGCGACGCGTTCTTCGATCTATCGGTTCATATTCATTCAGTTTTTGAGCAATCTCTTCTGCAGGCGAAACGGCAACAGTTCCATCTCCTTGATATTGATCCAAGTCGCTTGCCATAGAATCTTCTTGAGCAGCAATAGGCGGACTGAAAGGCTGCCCTCCTCCTGTAAGCACTGCTGCAAAAGATTTCGCCACCAATCGAGAAGCCGCGACTCCAATAGTGGCGACTGCTGCTGAAGAAGCTGCTTGTGCTGAAGGAGCGCCATCGGTCATTGCTGTTGCCAATGAAATTGCCACAGGATCAAACCGTTGATCTTTTTCACTCCAGGCAACTTGAACGCGAAATCCTGCTGTTGTTTGAATATTAATTTTTCCCTGTTTAAAATTTTTAAGCACTCCATGCAAAACTGCTGGATTAATACGAAGAGCATGATCAGGCCCTGGTAGAGCAGTACGGAACTGATTCATCGTGTAATTCCGGCCCGGAACAAGAGGTGTTTCTGGTCCTTGCATTGTGGGTCATTAAGCTAACTGATCCGCTCTTACCACATCGGCCTGGCTTTCCTTTTGTAGCAATGCTGCAAGGGCCCCTTCAGAAAAAATTCCCCGGCATGTCAAGTAGTGTTGAAAAAAGAGATTGAGTCGCTCATAAAAAGTTTCTCTCTCGATGACTTCCAGAAAAAATTCATCTGCCAAGAAAAGTATTTTTGTTTCATGATCTACAGACAACCAAGCTCCTGAAATCGCCAGACGATTAAAATTAAAAGAGAGCGCTGCCATTAAAAGATCTTGCGTTAAGGGAGTCGCTTTTCCAATCTCGACGGCCATCACTAACCGTTTTTTTTCACCATCGTGACGGATTATTAAAATATCCCGATCTTGGAGACGGAGTGAATAAAGACCTTGCGAGTCGAAAGAAATATTTTCAATCTCCAAAAAACTCTCTAATTCTTTTATCAACTCTATCATGATGCTATGAGGAATAAAAAATTTAGTCCGAAAAGTTAGCTGGTCAATGGATCCAATTTGCTAAGAATTGCCTGAACATCCAACCCCCAAGATTCCTGATAGCGGCTCACCTCGTTTAATACTACCTTCAATTGACTAATCGACTTGAGAGCCTCTTCATTGGCTGTTTTGAGGGCAAACAGTGCAAAGTCATGCCCTTCTCCTTCTGGACTCAACTCAAGATTTTTTTGTGAGGCTTCTATCAAGAGCATATTTTTTTCAACTTCTACCGCCGCACTATTTAATTTGTCTAGATTTTCTTGATCCTGGCATTCTTCAAAAATAGAGAGTGCCAAGTCTACGGGGCTTTGTTCTTCCCGTGTCGTGACTGTTAGTGTTTTTCCTTCTTGAAGCAATGTGTGAGCTTCCTCCATTTTTTGCTGACGAAATTCTGTTGTTGCAGAAGCGTTGGAAAAAGAAATTGTGTTTAATACGGAAGAGGGAACTACCTGGAAGGCATTTTGAAGTGCTGTTACGCTTCTTGTATCCTGTTGATATTTTTTTAAGAGCGTTAGTTGTTCATTGACGGATGCTCCACGTTCATCGCCCACTAAAGCCTCTGCAGCTGTGTTCACATCTTCGATTGCTTGATGGAGAGCCATAACTCCTAATTTAAATTTAATCATTAACGCTTGATTCTCGGGAGCAGTCTCTCCCGTTACCCCAACGACAGCAGCAGAAGGCGCAGCATGCTCGGTTATCGCTTTCAAAACTTCCATTGCCACTCCCACATTATGAGAAGCCGCTAACAAAGGATCTGTTTTTTTTCGCTCCCTTGGAGGAAAAATAGCGTTGATCGAAGAAGCTGCTTTTCTCGTCTCCTCAGCATGATTGCTGAGAATCGCTTGATGCTCTTGAGCACGCTGAAGAAATTCCTGTTGAGAAATTATTAAAGAAGGTGGCTTTTGTGCAGCATTTCCTCTTTTAGGACTAGGGCTCACTAAATTAAAATCTCCCTCATTGAATCCTCCTTGAGCATGAAAAAAACTATAATTAGAATTAGCCCTTTTTCCTGGACTTGGCGTCACCTCAGCAAATTGTGACGCAGTCGAGGCCTTTGATTTTTCAGGAGTTGCTCGAGGTTTACCCGTAGGATCATTATCTGCAAACTCATTAAAACGTGGTTGTATGCCTTCCATGCCACTACCCGTATCAGAGTTTTCATCTTCTTGTAAAGAAGAAGGTTGTTGATCGTCTTGTTGAGAACTGTTGATGATTGTTGTATCACCAAGTTGGCAACCGCGCATGCTTCTCTCCAATCCTTGACTAGGATCAGTCTCCTCATCTTCAATGCTTTTCTCAGCTCTTCGGGACATCGCTGTTCTTTGTTCCGTCGAAAGAACGGGGGCTTTCTTTTCTTCTGCTGGAACCTCACCACGCTCCATGCTGAATAACGAGGCAGAGAGAAACAAAAAAGTAGAGCAGGTAAAAAAGAATTGTGAAACGATTTTCGAAAACATAAGGGGGCGTATAAGTTAGCAGATTTTCTCTTTTCTGCAAGGAAGAGGAACTTGCTGTCAACGAGACGTTGGCAGTTAAAAAAGATGCCCCATTTTATTTTTCTTGGTGGCGAGGTATTTCTCGTTGTGTTCATTTCCAAGAGAACAAAGAGGAATACGTTCCACAACCTCCATGCCAAAGCCTTCTAGCCCGACAATCTTTCTCGGATTGTTGGTTAAAAGGCGCAGCTGACGAACGCCAAGATCAAAAAGAATTTGCGCTCCCACACCATAATCACGCAGGTCCATCGGGTAACCAAGCTTAGCATTGGCCTCTACCGTATCGAGACCTTCCTCTTGCAATTTGTAAGCATGAATCTTGGCCGCAAGACCGATGCCACGGCCTTCTTGGCGCATGTAGACAAGGACACCATGACCACTTTCTTGAATCTGTTGCAGTGCCATGTGAAGTTGATCCCCACAATCACATCGCTTCGATCCAAAAATATCTCCCGAAAAACATTCGCTATGCACGCGCACCAGCGCTGGCTTCAGCGGATCAATCGGGCCTTTGACTAAAGCTAGATGCTGCTGCTGATCAAGCGTAGCGCGATAAAGGAAAAGTTGAAAATCGCCGTACTCGGTCGGAAGAAAAATTTCTTGCTCACGAACCACGAGCTTCTCGCGTTGACGACGATACGCAATCAAATCGCGAGTCGTACACATCTTGAGTCCGTGCTCCTTTTTAAATTTCAAAAGGGCAGGAAGGCGCATCATTGTTCCATCATCATGCATGAGTTCGCTGAGAACAGCACTAGCACGAAGGCCCGCAAGCCGCGCTAAATCGATGCTTGCTTCCGTATGGCCTGCGCGCTTTAACACTCCCCCATCAGCTCCTCGCAAAGGAAAAACATGACCTGGACGGCAAAGATCTTCAGGAGAGCAATCAGGACGAATCGCTGTCAAAATAGTGCAAGTACGATCGGCTGCAGAGATTCCCGTTGTAACGCCCGAAGCCGCTTCAATACTGATGCTAAAAGCTGTTCCAAATTTGGAAGTATTTTTTTCTATCATCAACGGCAGCTTTAATCGATCTCCAATTTCATTGCTAAGCGGCATGCAAACAACACCACCCGTGTGACGAATCATAAAAGCCATTTTTTCAGGCGTCACTTTTTCAGCCGCCATGATCAAATCTCCCTCGTTTTCACGATCTTCATCATCGGTGACAATCACCATGTGCCCACGCCTGATTTCATCAATGATCTCTTCGATGGAATCAAAAGGAGAGGATGGTGTTGGAGAATCTCTTTGTTTCATTTTTTTAAATGGTGACGCTTCGCAATCCAGCCCCCTCCCGCAACACGATTTTCATCATAAAAAACAGCAGCCTGACCTGGCGTGACGGCTCGCAGCGGTTCTTCAAGGCGGATCATAGCTCGGTCGTTATCGAGAGGAATAACGGTGGCTGTCGCACCTTCATGTCCATGACGCACCCGAACGGAAATTTTTTGTTGAGGGACTTCTCCCAACCAATTGAGCCGATCTACTTCAAACTCTTCACACAAGAGATCCCCCTCGCGCCCTAAAATAACGCCTCCTCCGGCAGCATCGATATCAACGACGTAGAGCGGATAAGGTGATCCTCCTGGTAAGCCTTTGCGTTGACCAATGGTAAAAAGTTCAATCCCATCATGAGGCCCAAGATCCTTTCCTTCGGTGTCATAAAATCTCCCTGGCTGAAAAACATCGCCGCGACTTTGTAGAAAAGCTTTGTAATCTTTGCCCGGCACAAAACAGATTTCTTGGCTGTCTTGCTTTTCAGCAACTTTGAGACCCAGCTCGCGAGCGATGGAACGAATTTCTTGCTTCGTTAATTGTCCCAATGGAAACAAGGCGCGCCGCAGCTGAGCATCACGAAGACTAAAAAGAAAATAGGATTGGTCTTTTGTATCATCAATTCCTTTGCGCAAAATGGCTCGCTCCGGCGTGTGCTCCACGATGGCATAATGTCCCGTTGCAATGTAGTTGGCACCGAGTGCTGTGGCTTTGTCCCAAAGATTTCCGAACTTTAATTTTTCATTGCACATCACGCACGGATTCGGCGTGCGTCCCAATTTATATTCTTCGGAAAAATAATTGATGACTTGCTGTTCAAACGGAACAGCTTCATCGATCACATAATGAGGAATGCCTAGAGCATGAGCCACACTCCGCGCATCGGCAATCGCTTGAGGTCCGCAGCACTTGTCTTCGGCGCGCGACATGCAGTCTTGTGGCCAGAGTTTCATCGTTACGCCGATGACCTCCCATCCTTGCTGTTTTAGCAAATAGGCTGCCACGCTAGAATCGACGCCACCACTCATACCAACGACGACGCGTTTTTTTGAATTGTCCAAAACCTCACTCATAGAGGGTCTACTATACGAGAGAATCAAAGGGCCGTCAAATGATGCCTGCTGAGGCATGAGTTGGATAGCTGCAACTGTATGATTAAACCGTTTGCTGACGCGCCTCAAGCAGCTCGTTTATTTTTAAGTGATTCGCCCTGACGGCATTTTCCCAATACGTGATCAGGCCCACATTGGGAACTGATTCTTTTTTAAATTCAACCTGAAATCGCCGCGGAAAACGTTCTAGCAATGCTGAATTTCTTGCTATGACAAGGTGATGATGGCTAGCAGCACAATTTGCATAGACATCCGCTAATTCTTTATCTCCCTGCTCCATGACCTCCGCCGCGAGAAATAAATTCAATGATGCCCCAGCTAATGACATAAGGACTTCCTCATTTTGATGAGGATCTCGCTCTATCTCTTCTGCTGCTACTTGATTGTAGATGGCTGCAGATTGATAAAGTTGGATTGCTGTATCTTCTCCTTGGAAGCCTTTGCTTTTTCTCTCCATGATTTTTAAATAGGAAGAAGCCACTAGCTCTAATTGGCGTTTTGCATTGGGATTCTGCGCGGAAGCGGCCTTCTGAGCATACTCTCCTGCTAGCTCATAAAATTTTGCAGCTTCTTGATCACCTGCTTTGAGTTTATCGCCTGCCGTTGAAAAGTAAGTGCTAGCAAATGTTAAAATTCTTACACCTTCTTTTGTGTTTTTTAGGGTGCCATTTAGACAACTAGCTGCCTTAGCATATAACTCCGCCATTTTTTTCTCCCCTTTAAACAAAGCATTACCCGCCTCATAAAAATATATTCCTATTTTTTGATAAACATCAGACAACGGCACCTCTTTTTTTTGACCTACTTTAAAAGCATTACCCAACATACGGTAAGAGTTTTGGAAATGATTTTCTGCTTCGTTGTTACCAACATCCATAGCATGAGCTACTGCCTGACGAGATTGTCCTAATGATTGTTGCAGGCCAGCTAATTTTAATTTGCCTGCGTCCATCGCTTGGGCCGCCCCTAAAAAATGATCTCCTGCCTGTTCTAAAAATTGAAATTCTTTCCATGCTTGACCACCTCCTTTCAAGAGCTTTTGAACAGCGTCTTGAAAGCAATTTCCTGCTGCTTGAAAGAACTCTGTAAGTTCTAAATTTCCTGTCTGTGCGGCTTTGGCAGCAGATGAAAAACTAGTCCCTGCTTTAGTTAAATA
The DNA here is from genome assembly GCA_026398175.1 of Verrucomicrobiia bacterium. Classification (GTDB taxonomy): domain Bacteria; phylum Verrucomicrobiota; class Verrucomicrobiia; order Chthoniobacterales; family UBA6821; genus CAIWMF01. Next base: position 10,248 of record JAPLTJ010000143.1, read on the forward strand.
GAGAGCCTGTTGATGATCGGCAAAGGTCATTACCTCCATACTCTTTTTAGCCTTGTAACAATCGCTCTTCTGTTCGAAACAAGCTCCTGCTTTTTCATGAAGTTCAGAAATATCGGGCCTCTTGTTTTCTAATTCCTTAGCAGCCTGACTGAATTTATCTCCCGCTCTCTCTAATGCTCTACTGACTTCATGAAAACCACTCGCCTCAAGCGCCTCTTTATAACAGTGAAAAGAGCGATCGTATAAATCACTCGCCTTTTGATCTCCTTTTTCACGAGCCTCTATCCGTTTAAATCTACTGTCACATTTTTTTGCTAAGCAAAAATCGACGCCCGTTTTTTTGCTCTCTCCTATCTTCAGGTCTTTGATATAGTGCAAATAATGCTCTATCGCTTCTTGCGCCTCTCCTAGTGATCCTGTGACAGCTGGAGCTCTCCCCTCTAGCCTAGAAACAATTCTTTCATGGGATAATTCTTTGATGCTATCAGCAAGTTCTACAATGGAGTCTACCGCTACATTGACTTTTACATTGATTGATTCCCCTGTCATCTCATCGATGCACTGAGGAACATGGTCGTCCATGGCCATGAGAGCGCGACGAAGATTTTGGACATATCTTGATTGGCTCTCATTAAAAGCAAGATAACCTTTTGTAGAGGCAGAAAATATGACCCCCTCTGCAGTCTTGATTTTTTGCTCAAGAAGAGATCTTTTTGTTCCGCTTTTTTCTAAGTCGTTATCTTCGTCGCTCGTCACACTAGGACTAGAGCCCGTCGTCGTCAAAGAAGCTGACGTTGACGAAGGATGCATTTGCACGATTTGATGAGGAGATGTATCGCCACCATTGCTCGATAAATCACTCGTACTTCCAAACGAAGAAGCATCCGTTAATAAAGAAAAGTTTCTGGGCAAGCTCTCAGTAACTTCCACTTTCAAACCGCCTAACTCTCCTGCCGGTTCATCTTCAGCAGCGAGGGCTGCGCCATGGCCTAATACTTGAGATTGAAAATCTGAAGGACTCGTTCGATTACTATTTGAGCTTGTGTTAACATCTCCCATAATTTTCTCCAATTGTTATGAATTCACTTTAGGATAAATACACTCATGATCCAACAAGAAAAAAAGCATTTGAGAGAGAAGTTACATCAGGTCGTTAAGCTGCAACAAGCCTCTGCAGCTGACTTAGAGCAACTCTTGCACCAAGTAAAAATCCTTCCTGCTTGGCCTCAAGCTCAAGCCGTTTTGCTTTACGCTCCTCTCGTTCATGAACCTGATTTGTTAACACTTTTGGAAACATCATCATCTCATCCAACTCGACGTTTTTTCTTTCCACGCATGCAACAGAACGAACTGCAGCTTTACGAATGGTTTCCAAAAGCTCCGTGGATAACAGGGCCTCACGGCATTCAAGAACCTGATCCTAAACACTGGCGCGCAGCCTCTCTCGCAGAAGTAGATCTAGCCTTGATTCCAGGACTTGCTTTTGATGCTAGCGGCGGCCGTCTCGGCTGGGGACGCGGTTATTTTGATCGCTTGTTAGGAACCCCTGAGTGCTCCGCCCTCAAAGTCGGCATCGCCTGGCCGTGGCAAATCATACCGCAAATTCCACGAGAAGCTCATGATGTCACGATGGATTTTATAGTCACGCCGGAAAGCTGCTTCGCACCAGATGAAGTTGCATAGAGCCTGCCCTGGAAGAATCAACTTTTAAAAAAATTAGTTTCCCAGGACGGACTCTATCTTAATATTGCCTCAACTTCCTTTTGTGGTAACTCTACAAATTTAACAATTTCACTGATTGGCAAGCCAGAGTCGTTCATTTTGCGAATCATTTCAGCTTTTCCCTCGGCTTTTCCTTGAGCCAATCCTGCCCTCTCGCCATCGCCATAATACGTGCGCCAAATACTTTTTGCATCTCTATTGTCGCCAACATAACGCTCATACGCGCTGCGTTCGGCGTCTGAAAGTTGAAGAATATTGAGTTGCTCA
>JAPLTJ010000125.1 GCA_026398175.1 Verrucomicrobiia bacterium
AAGAGAACGTCAGGCACGAGCAGTGTATTTTAACCCTGAGAACAAGGCGCGGCATGGAGGGCGTCGGATATAATAAAAGGATCTGTTCCAAAAAACCTCTTTATTTGACCTGCAGTGGGCCTCTGTTAGGTGCGGTGCTAGGGTCATACCCAGAAAACGGCCTGGGGCATTTTCATAAAATCATTCTAATGATCAGCAAGTTGCTATTAATATTTCAACTTTGAATACGATTCAATTTTCACATCTTCTCTGTAGCAACAGATCAAATTTTGCTGATTTCGGAAGTAATTTGAATGGCTTGCAGCCGATAGCGGGCGTCTTATGAATGAGGCTTTGGGCCTTCGTGTCAACAAACTAGGAGAGCTTGTGAAATCATGCAAATAGGATTACACTCTTCAAATGGAAAAAACAGCCCTCTGGGCCTCCACTTTTTTTTATCTTTTTAGTTTTTGCTCGACGCTCCTAGCGCTGAGGGCAAAACAGCTGCGTCCCGGGCGGTTTAGTTTTGTGGCGATTTTTTTAGGAGTCTTATGCCAAAGCTGGTTTTTAATGCTAAGAGGAAAAGGAACACACGCTTGTCCTATCACGACCTTGCCGGAGATGTTGATTTTTTTGAGCTGGGCCATTGGTTGGTTTTATCTGCTCATTGGTTCGACTTATCGTGTTTCGCTGATGGGAATATTTACTGCGCCGCTCATTTTAATATTCCAGTCACTCGGATTCTTTTTTCTGACGCCTGCAATTTCTGTGCAGCACGTTCTTAACCCTTGGATTGAGGCACATGCTGCGCTCTCGCTGGTTGCTTTTGGTGCTTTAGGGCTAGCTTCTGTTTCAGCATTGATGTTTTTATTTCAAGAATGGCAACTGAAGTCTCAAGCTCCATCGCCTATTTTTCGTTTTCTACCGCCGATGCGTTTGTTGGAAACAACAACGGTTCGTTTGCTCTGGCTAGGATTGGGATTGCTCACGATGAGCTTTGCCGCTGGAGTTTTGTCAGGAATTTCTATTTCCGGAATGAAATTTTGGATCTCATTTTTATTGTGGGGAAGTTATGGCTTGCTAGGAGTGGCTCAACAAGGAGGGCGTCTTTCAACGCATCGTTTTGCTCAAGGCATGGTCCTCATTTTTCTTTTCGCGCTCGGTATTCTTTTTTGGCTTTCATGAACATTTTTTGCGCTGGCCTCAATCATCGAACCGCTCCGTTAAGTATGAGGGAGCATGCTGCTATTCAAGATGGCGACATGGCTGCCATGCTCGAGCGTGTACGGAAGATTGATGGTGTCTCTGGGGCAGTGATCCTCTCGACTTGTAATCGCGTCGAGCTCTACGCATCGACCTTGTGTCCCTTGCAAACGTTGCATGGTTTTCAAGAAATTCTCCAGGAACGCTCAGGAGAAGTCTTGCCACTGTATCATCACACGACTCAAGCGGCCGTGCGACATCTGTTTCGCGTAGCCAGCGGACTTGATTCGATGGTCATTGGGGAAACGGAAATTTTTGGGCAGGTAAAAAAAGCGTATGCTCTTGCTGCAGAACTTGGCTCAACAACGCGTTCGCTGCATCGACTTTTTCAGCATGCTTTTCGAGTGGCGAAATCAGTGAGGACCGAAACACAAATCACGAGGGGTGCTGTTTCCGTCGGCTCAGTGGCCGTGGAGCTTGCTGAAAAGATTTTTGGAGAGCTCTCCCAATGTCGCGTTATGATTTTAGGAGCAGGAGAAATCAGTGAGCGAACGGCGCGAAGTTTGCAGTCACGCGGTGTGCGGAGTGTTATCGTTTCAAATCGCACTTACGATCGCGCTGCAGCTTTAGCAGCCGAGATTGGAGGGATGGCGCTTCATTTTGACCATTGGGAAAAAACATTTGCCGATGTCGACATCGTTATCAGTTCGACCGGAGCTCCCCATGCCATCTTGACCGTAGAAAAATTAAAACCACTCCTCAAGCAACGTCAGCAACGACCTCTTTTTGTGATCGACTTAGCAGTGCCTCGCGATGCAGAACCTGCTATCAACAAATTGCCAAACGTTTTTCTCTACGACATCGACAGCCTTCAACAGATTGCGGCGCAGTCGCTCAATATCCGTCGCCAAGAGGTCGTCCGCTGCGAATCGATGATTGAGGAGCATCTTGGTGGATTTTTGAATTGGATGAAAAGTGTTTATAAGGGATGATTTAATACCATCTCCCTAAAATAACTGGACCATCTGACTTGTTATTTTGGCGCTGAGCTTCGTTGTCAGATCTGGCGTTATGTTCGCATAGCGCTGCACTCTTCCTCCTTGCTCAACACCAAACTTCCAGCGTCTTATAGTCCCCAGCGTCTTATAGTCCATTTATTTTAGGGAGATGGTATAATACCATTTCCATTAATTAGAGCGTGTCCGCTAAGCGCCAAAGGATCTTTTTAAGGGGATCCGAAGTCTAAAAAGATTTGGGCACAACAAGCGTAAAAAGCTGTTATGCCCAAAATTGATAGGTTATAATGAGGTATGAAGATCGAAACAACC
>JAPLTJ010000114.1 GCA_026398175.1 Verrucomicrobiia bacterium
GATTTAAAACATTTGCTTCTTGAAGATCTTTTGTAAAATTCATCAAACTTTTTTACAACAACGATCGAAATACGTCTATCTTTTTTTAAAAGATTATTTATCCATCAGCTTATTATGACTTTGACCGAGGTCTTCCTGGTCAGAATAAGTAACGAGTGGCGAGTAACGGGTAACGAGTTCTGAGTCACCATTTGCTAAAAAAGTTTTTCAATACAGCTTCTGCCAGAATATGAGGAGCTAAAATTTGAATTAATGAGGATCTTGAAAACACTCGTTACCCGTTACTCGCCACTCGTTACTTGTCTTTATCTCTACCCCGGCGGCCAAGTCATCTTTCGTTTTCCAAGAAGATGTAGATGTAAATGTGGCACTGCTTCTCCACCATCAGGCCCATTGTTAATCACGATGCGAAAACCATTTTTCAATTTTTGTTCACGAGCCACTCGTGCAGCCGCTAGCAGTAAGGTTCCCAAGAGCATCTGATTTTCAGGTGTGGCCTCAGCAATTCGTGGAATAGGTTTCTTGGGAACAATGAGCGCGTGAAACGGAGCTTGTGGAGAGATGTCTTGAAAAGCGATCCAGGTCTCTTCTTCAGCGAGAATGGTTGCTGGAATTTCGAGAGCGATGATTTTTTCGAATAAAGTCATTGCGCTAGATTACATCGCAGCCTTCGCTGGGACAAGGGTTGTAGGAAAAAATTCTAGTTACTTATAAATGGGCACACGATGTGCTGTGTAGATGCTTGCCGCCCCATCCTGCGCCAGGAGCAGACTGTTGAGCAGCTGCTGTTGGTCGGAGAGACGCCGCAGTGGAAGAATCACCATTTGCAAAAGTTTTTAAACTATTGCCTATTTCTTGAGTCAATGGTCGTGCTAGCTGTGCACTTTCAGCTGCGCCACCATGGGAATGTTCAATGCCAAGAGCATGTAGCAAGTTATCAATTTGTCCATGAATCCTCCCAAAAAAATCGGCGACGCACTTGAGTCCACATTTTTCAAGACAGCTTCCTAAAAATCCTGCAACGTCAAAACCAATTTTTTTTCCCAACATGCAAGCGATGTCGAAGAGGGCATGAACAATAGTACCTGCAGCTCCGTAGTATTCCCCATTTTCGTATTCATGAAGGATGACAGCTCCCATGTAGGCACAGTAAGGGAGAAGCGCGTAAAGTCCCAATTGTTGATAGACAATCGCTTCAGCAAATTCGCCTCCTATGTTCCAGAGTGTCCATTCTGCGGCACTACCAGCAACTTTTAATCCATTGATAAGAGACGATGGCTTATAACTTTTATCATCTTGTTGAGCTAATGCTGCTTCATCTGTTACAGGAGCTGGTGCCGCAATGCGAAAGCCAACATCATCATAGCCCATCGTAGGGTCAAGAGACGTTTCAGGAGCATCGTTGCGAAGCATCTCGTAAGTTGTCTTCCACGATCCTCCCTCTGCGAGAGCGTTTCCATTTTCATCAAAATCGCTACTCAAGTTTTTAACATTAGCTCCCATGTCATAGGTTCCAAAAGGGCCTGCAGAGCCGCTGAAGCTGCCGACTGGTGTGATATAAAGAGGACCTTTTGTGGAGTGACTGTTTCCCCAAAAATAGGAAGTGTAAAAATAGTTTGCTTGGTTGGCAGAGGAACCAAGCGTGTTTCCTGGCGAAAGTGGCGAGAGTGCCCGCGTTGGGTAATCCCAATAACTATCTAGGTCACGCCGATAAAAAGCAGCCTTATGAAATTGATTTCTATCAGGAAGAAAATAGCGAGCCCCGGGCATGAGCTCGATAACTTGCTGCTCTCCATTTTTTGAAAAACGATAAGCTCCAGCGAAAAGAACTTCATCCGTCACAGCATCTCCTGTTGGAGAATCATGATGAAGCCAATTGCAAAAGCAGACTGCATCAATCCAGCTCGCGTAGGTGATGGGAAGTGTGCCGCGATCGTCAATGATGGAATAAACAAAATGAAGCCCATCTTCTGCCAACGAGCGCGTGATGCATTTGATCGCTGGATCAGAACTCATTTCTGGATGATAAAATCCGTGAGCGCCCGTCGTCTCAACAGCATTTAAAAAAGCACAGTACTGGTCCGCAGTCGTATCAAACTTTGCAATCAAAAAGTTCGTATCAACTTTTCCAAGGCCATTCGCATCAGCCGAGTTATTGAGGTGGTCAACCGGCAGCAGCTTAAAATCAAGCAGAGAATTTGAATTCACTGCTAACGTTTCAGGAGCTGGTTCAGCGAGGAGGGAAGAGGATGCTAGCGCCAAGGTAGCAACGCACAGCAGGCCCAAAACAAATTTAGAAATATTCATGATGGAGGGAAGTATTAGCTACTGATAAGATAATATCAATAACTTAATGATATTTTATTATCATTAGCCCTCAACTGCTTCACTAAATAATTCTGATCTTAAGAGATCTCGATGGGCTTCGTTTTGTTTCCGATGAAGATGCGATCCCACAGTCGCGAATATAATTGATGATTTGCCCTTTGGTTTCTTTACGACCGAGCCGCTTTCGGTGGAAGAGCTGACGTAGTGAAGCATCTAAGCCGTAAACCTCAAGTTGTTCTGTTGAGGACTGAGCCACTTTTTCGAGACGCTTTTTGAGGAGTTGAAAAAAAAGAAGTTCGTAACCTTCTCCAGCTTCTTTAGCGAGTTCAAGCAGTGAGAGGGTTGTCGGCGGAGGTGGAAGAAAAAAAGCAGTAGCAAGATCAGAAAATCTCAGCGAGAGGAGAAGGTCTTTGATAATCGTTTCGAGTTCGGCAATGGTGATTGCGCTTCCACTCCACTCGCGTCGCAAATAAAGCTCAACACTTTCAGCAAGCTCATGAGCAAACCACCAGCAGCCGTAGCCTTGCGCAGAAGCTGTTGTTTGCAATGCATTTTTAATCCATGCTTTTTGAAATGAAAATGATTGCCCATTAGGAATGGTAACGAGAGGCAGGCCATATAATAATGCAATCATGTGTTAGGCTACAGGTAGCAGGGCTACTTTCTTCAATGATTCAATTTCATTAAGGAATTCACCAATCTCTTCGAAGCGCCGATAAACAGAGGCGTAGCGGACGTAGGCAACCGGATCGAGATGGCGCAGTTGTTCCATGACCTGATCGCCAATGAATTTTGTAGGGACTTCACGTTGGTGAAAAGAGTCTAAATGATTCAAAACAGCAGAGACTGCTTGTTCCATCATTTCGAGCGCAACGGGGCGCTTTTCACAAGCTTTCAAAAAACTAGTGAGGAGTTTTTGACGATCAAGATTTTCGCGACGACCATCGCGCTTGATGACGAATGTTTCAAGATGCTCAATTTCTTCGTAGGTCGTAAAGCGATGAGCGCACTTCAAACATTCGCGGCGGCGGCGGATGCTATTGCCTTCTTTGGACAGGCGAGAATCAATGACTTTGTCGTCAACAGAATTACATTTAGGGCACAACATGGTGTTTCAAGAAGAAAGAAACATGAAGATTTGACGCAAGATGTTGTGCCGTCAAGAAAAAAACTGAAATTCAGAGGGATGGAAGCGATGGAAGGGATAAAACATACGTACGGTGTGGCAGCCGCCGGATCGACTGCCGAAGGCAGCTCCGCAGGGGCGAGCGGGCGAGTTACAAATTTTAATAAACCTGAAATGTCTTTTTAAAAAGTGCCACCAAAATTTATTGGGAGCTAATTTAAAGAATAAATCTTAGAAAAATTATTTTTTATCATCCCTTCTATAGCTTCCATCCCTGTGAATTTCCTCCGGAGTCGACGGGACTCGAACCCGCAACCCCCGCCGTGACAGGGCGGTGCTCTAACCAATTGAGCTACGACTCCTAGGAAAACTTCTCGCAAGAATAATACGAGGAAGAGATATCATCCACGCATTTTCTTTACAGGCAATCTTATTTTATCATTTTTGGAAAATTTTTTTCAAAAAAGATTTTTTTGTCACTTGTTTCCTGCAACCTGCAGCCTGTAAACTATGGCCTGTTTTATGTCTCATTCTTCTCTCTCACACTTTTTGACGAAGCTCGAAGAAGCTGGTGAGCTCAAGCGTATCAAGCAGCCAGTGGCCACAGAACTTCAAATCACGGAGCTTGCTGATCGTGAGATGAAATCTCCTGGAGGAGGAAAAGCATTGCTCTTTGAACAACCCACCGTTGATGGAAAGGTTTCAAAATTTCCATTAGCCATTAACACGATGGGTTCGCGGCGTAGAATGGCCATGGCTCTGGGGCGCGACTCTGTGGATGATTTAGCAAAGCAGTTAGAATTTCTCATGAAGGCCAAACCTCCGCAATCCTTTCGTGATGGTGTGACGTTGCTGCGCCAAGGAATTGACTTGCTCCATGCGCGCCCACGGATGGTAAAAGATGCACCTTGTCATGAAGTGATTCATCGTCTTGACAAAAATAAAAATGGTTTTTCTCTGCATGATCTTCCTATCTTGAAATGCTGGCCGCAAGATGGTGGACGCTTTATCACGCTTCCAACAGTCTACACCAAAGATCCAGACGCCGGCGTGCGCAATGTTGGGATGTATCGCATGCAAGTTTACGATGGTGCAACTACGGGAATGCATTGGCAAATTCACAAAGTCGGAGCGAGGCACGGAAAGCGTTACTACGAACGTGGGGAGCCGATGCCTGTCGCAGTGGCTTTGGGAGGAGATCCTGTGCTGACGCTGGCAGCAACAGCACCGCTGCCTGATGGGATTGATGAAATTCTTTTTGCTGGCTTTGCGCGCAAGCGTTCTGTCGATCTCGTGAAGTGCTTGACGGTGCCGTTGGAAGTTCCTGCTGAAAGTGATTTTATCATTGAAGGGTTCGTCCATCCTGGCGAAACAAGGCCTGAAGGGCCATTCGGAGATCATACTGGATTTTACACGCCAGTGGATCCGTATCCCGTTTTTCATGTCACGGCCATCACGCATCGACGCGGGGCGGTCTATCCAGCAACGATTGTCGGCGTGCCACCGATGGAAGATTTTTATATTGGAGAAGCCAGCGTTCGGATTTTCTTGCCGATTTTCAAAATGAATTTTCCTGAGATTGTCGACATGGCTTTGCCGGCAGAAGGCGTCTTTCACAATTTAGTTTTTGTCAGCATTCGAAAGCAATATCCGTGGCAGGCTTTCAAAATCATGCATGGCCTCTGGGGCATGGGGCAGATGATGTTTTCAAAATATATCATCGTCGTCGATGAGGATTGCGATGTGCAAAATACCTCGGAGGTTCTCTTCCGGCTTTGTGCGAATACCGATCCGCAGCGCGATAGCACGATCACCAAAAACCCAAGCGACAGTCTCGATCACGCTCCAACGCTAGCCAACATGGGATCGCACATGGGATTTGATGCGACGCGCAAACTTCCTGGCGAAGGTTACACTCGTGGTTGGCCTGACTTGGTCAAGATGGATCCTGCTATCAAGCAGTGGGCGGATAAATTCAATAGATAATTTTTTAGAGATGTGTTTAATTAGGGCCTGTCCGAACGAGCTGCAATCCTCTGCTTAAGATGTTTCGAAGGCTAAAAAATATGGACATAAGCAACGAAATTCGCTGTTATGCCCAAAATTGATACGTTATGATAAGGTATGAATTTTACAAAGACCGTACC
>JAPLTJ010000164.1 GCA_026398175.1 Verrucomicrobiia bacterium
ATTTGATCTCGCTGATATATTGCCTTTTGAATATCCTCAGCAGCTCTTGCTCCCTTGCTAAAATTTGCTGTGAGTACTAATTGCGCCAATTTTACTAACGTTCTTCATTTCGTAGAAATGAAGAGACGTTGGTAGTTACAACATTTGAAAAATATCCTTTCGAAAATCTAAATAATTTTTGATGGCCCAGGAAATTTTAAAAATGAAATATCTGTTCAGTTACTTCATCTTCCTAGCATTCATCACCTCATTGCACGCAGAAGAGCAAATTCCCAACGATCCTTATTATTCTTCCCAATGGGAACTTGCTCGCAGTCCTCGAACATACCTCCCTTTTCCTGATGGCATCAATGCTCCCAGAGCTTGGAAGATAAGAACCTCTGCTGCTTCTATTATTGTCGCTATTGTTGATACTGGCATTTGTTACACACACGAAGATCTCGCTGCCAATATGTGGCATAATGATCACCCAACTTGCAATGACATCTATGGCTGCGATGCTGTCCATTCGACTACCATCAATGGTCAGATCATGTATCAAGGAGATCCCATGGATGTTATCCATCAAGGAGCAAATGGTCACGGAACAATGTGCGCTGGCATTATCGGAGCCGTTGGTAATAATAACATCGGCGTTACAGGAATTGCATGGGAAGCACAACTCATGGCGTGCAAATTTTTTGATGATAATGATAACGCCACAGATAGTGATGCGATCATCTGCATTGACTACGCCTGCAGCCACGGAGCAAAAATTATCAATTGTAGCTGGGGTCATCCAGGAATCAATGTTGACGCTAGCGCCTTTCTAGAAGCTCTAAAGCGGGCGCAGAGCCAAGGTGTCATTATTGTTGCAGCAGCAGGAAATTCTGGCAGCAACAATGATCTCTCGCCTGAGTATCCTGCAAGTTGCGGGCTCGACAATATTGTTGCGGTAGCAGCCACTAATGGCAACGATCAGTTGGCTCAACTCTCGAACTATGGACCAACAACAGTGCACCTTGGAGCACCTGGCTCTTCGATTTACTCCACTTCTATTACAACTAACGATCTCAATCATCATCCTTTTTATGATCACATGAGCGGCACCTCTATGGCTGCTCCCCATGTAACAGGAGCCTTAGCACTCATAATGGCCGAGTTTCCAAATCTTTCTTACCGCGAGATTATTGCAAAATTGCTTGCTGCGACTGATCCCGTTCCTGATCTTCAAGGAAAAACAATTGCTGGACGATTGAATATCGCTAAGGCTTTGGAGGATTAACGAAATTTTTCCTGTAGCCTGCAGCCTCTAGCCTGTAACCTGTTTCCATGCCAACACCCTTTGTTCATCTTCATCTTCATAGCGAGTTCTCGCTGCTAGATGGTGCTATTCGCTTTAATGAGCTGATTGCTAAGGCGGCCGATTATCAAATGCCTGCAGTAGCTCTCACGGATCATGGCAATCTCTTTGGAGCTATCGAATTTTATCAAACGACAAAAGCCGCTGGAATTAAACCGATCATTGGTTGTGAAATTTATATTGCTCCGGGATCGATGCATGAAAAAAAATCGACCAGCCATGGTCGCGATACCGCCTATCATCTCACCCTCTTGGCGATGAATGATGAGGGATATCACAATTTAATAAAACTTTCTACCGCTGCTCATTTAGAAGGATTTTATTACAAGCCTCGCGTTGACAAAGAGCTTCTCGCCAAGCACTCTGAAGGCCTCATCGCCTTAAGCGGCTGCCTCAAAGGAGAAATCAATTCAGCACTCAGCGAAAATGATTTTGAAAAAGCTCGCTCACTCACGATCGAGTACCGAGATATTTTTGGAAAAGAAAATTTCTTTATCGAATTGAGCGACCATGGCATTGAGGCGCAGCGGCGCAATCGTCCCCTCTTAATCCAACTTGCCAAGGAATGTGAATTGGGACTTGTGGCCACCAATGATGTCCACTTTTTAGAACGTGCTCATCACGAAGCTCACGATGTGATGATCTGTATTGGCACAGGAGCCATGGTGGCTGATGAAAAGCGGATGCACTATGTTCCGGAACTCTATTTTAAATCCGGAGATGAAATGGCAGCCCTCTTCGCAGATTGTCCAGAAGCCATCAGCAACACCGTTAAAATTGCAGAGCGCTGCAATCTCACTATTGAATTTAATCAGTCCAAATATCCTGACTACACACCACCGTCAGAAAAAACAAGAGAAGGCTATCTTCGAGAACTTTGTGAAAAAGGACTACACGATCGATTTAGCGAGCGAGCCAACAATGACGAATCCCTTCTCAAGCGCCTCAACTACGAACTCTCTGTTATCGAGAAGAGTGGCTTTGTCAGTTATTTTTTAATTGTTTGGGATTTGATTCATTATGCCAAAATGCAAGGCATTCCGGTCGGCCCTGGACGCGGCTCTGCAGTTGGTTCGCTGGTTTCGTATGCCCTCAAGATTACCGATCTTGATCCGTTGCAGTATGGATTGCTTTTTGAACGCTTCTTGAACCCTGATCGTATCAGCCCTCCCGATATCGATATCGATTTTTGTCAAAATCGTCGTGGCGAAGTGATCGATTATGTCCGCGCCAAATATGGAGAACGAGCCGTCTCTCAAATCATCACCTTCGGCACCATGGGCGCCAAGAGCGTTGTCCGCGACGTGGGCCGCGTCTTGGGCTGGAGCTATAGCGATGGAGATCGCGTCGCGAAGATGATTCCGAACGAACTGAATATCACGCTGAAAAGCGCGCTTGAAAAAAATGCTGATCTCAAAAAAGCAGTCGAAGAAGAACCTTCCATAGCTCAGCTTTGGAACTATGCAACTTTTTTAGAGGGTCTCACACGCAATGCTGGTGTTCATGCTGCCGGCATCGTCATCGCTGACCGTGATCTCTCAGAATACATCCCCCTCACACGAGGCAATGATGGTGGGATTGTCAGTCAATATTCCATGGCTCCCTTGACCGAGCTAGGACTGCTTAAAATGGACTTCCTAGGGCTAACAACCCTCACCGTCATGGATGATGCCATCAAGCTGATCCACAAAAAAAACCCTGACTTCTCCTTGTCCAAAATTCCGATGGATGATGCAACAACTTTTGCTCTTCTCAATCGTGGTGAATCTGTTGGTGTCTTCCAACTTGAATCTGGTGGTATGACCAATGTTGCGAAAAGAATGCAAATGGATCATTTCAGCAACCTGATTGCATTGGTAGCACTTTATCGTCCCGGCCCCATGCAAAATATCGATGAGTATGTGGAACGAAAAAAGGGGAACAAAAAAATCAGTTATGCCCATCCTCTTCTAGAAAAAATTTGTTCTGAAACCTACGGCATCATCATTTATCAAGAGCAAGTGCAACAGGCCGCCAATGCCCTTGCAGGCTACACTCTGGGTCAGGCCGATCTTTTGCGTAAAGCCATGGGAAAAAAAGATCAGTCCATCATGGCCAAGGAGCGCGTTACTTTTGTGGAAGGTTGCAAGCAGCTCAACAAAATTCCCGAGAAGCAAGCCAATGCGATCTTTGACTTTTTGGAAAAATTTGCAGCATATGGTTTCAATAAAAGTCATAGCGCTGCCTATGCCCTGATTGCCTATCAGACAGCATACCTCAAAGCCAACTATCCGGTTGAATTCATGGCAGGACTTTTGAGCAATGCTGTCAACAATACTGAAAAAATCACGATCCTAGTTGCTGAATGTGCGCGCATGGAAATCGCGATTCTTCCTCCTGACATCAATGTCAGCGGGCTTTCCTTCTTGCCTGAACAAGTAGGTAGCGAACGTGGCATTAGGTTTGGTCTTGCTGCCGTTAAAAATGTTGGTGCTGCTGCCATGCAGAGCGCTATCGCAGAGCGAGCGGCTACCGGTCCTTTCAAATCGCTAGAAGATTTTTGCTCGCGCCTCGATTCACGCAGCGTGAATAAAAAAATTCTCGAGAGTTTAGTAAAATGTGGCGCCTTTGATTTTGATGCTCGTCATCGCGCTGAACTTTTTGAAGCCATCGAACCTGCCATGGCCGCAGCAAGCTCGATTCAGCGCGATCGTGCCTCTGGCCAAGTCTCTCTCTTTGATAGCATGGAAGATTTTGCTCCCGCTAAAAAAGCAAACCCTTCTTCTCACAACAATCTTGCTCCTTGGCCCAATGCGCTTCAACTTTCTTATGAAAAAGAGCTGCTCGGATTTTATGTGACAGGTCATCCTCTCGATGATTATCAAGGCACGTTAGAAAAAGGAAAGTTCACTCCACTGACGCAACTTTCCGAGATCACCGAACCTACAAAAGAAAAAGTTGCAGGACTGGTCAGTACGTTGGAAAAAAAGTTTACAAAAAAAGAAGGCAAGGCTTTTGGAATTTTTCTCCTCGAAGATTATTCAGGCAGCATTGAAGCGACGATGTGGAACGAAGATTTCGTTCAGTTTGAATCGCTCTTGCAACCAGGCACTGCGATCTCTTGCACGTTGAAAATTATTCCTCGCGATGGAAACATCCGCGTCATTGCCTCCGATGTCAAAGCACTCTCCCCTCTTCCTTCCAAAAAGTCAGTGCGCCTCTTACTCGATCGCAGCAAACTAAAATCTGAAACCTTGTTGACGATTCAAAAAATCATCCAAGCCCATCCTGGTTTGCGCCCCGTCATTTTAGAAATTGTCGACGCTCAAGGAAATATTCTTACTTTGAAAACCGATAAGGAATTTTCCATTGGTGATGAACGTGCTGTGAAGAAAGCATTAGAAAATCTGAGCTGAGCGTTTTAAATGAAGTTATGGCCGATGCAGTGCCAGGAAGAAGAATACAGCCTGCCGGGAGGCCGCTGGATGGACTTCCGGAGGCAGCCCTACAGGGGCTAGCCGAGCGGGAGAGAGCGAGTTGTTCAACCGCAGACCCGGAGTGCATTCTGATACTCGAGGACGCTAGCACCGGAGTGACGCGGTTCTTCGCAGCACCAACTTTAGTGAAAATGCTCTAATAGGTTACATCTTGGAGATGATTAGTAGCATTGACCGTATTCAGGTAGCCTGTTGTAACCACGAATAGCACGTTGACGAGAAGTCGATTCCAAGTCATCGATGCCCAAATTTGCTCCCAGGTCTTTTGTCCTATCTGGCCAATAATAATTTCCAAAATGGTCGCTCCTATTTCTACGCAAACAGAAATTCCTACACTACTCAAAAACAGTGTCACAAAAAGCTCCTGACCAAGGAGGGTCGCTTCTTTAGAGGTAGTCATATCTTTGGCTAACTGACGCAGCAATTGCTCTTGAGTAGGATCAAGATCCGTAGAGGAGGAAGCAGAGCCACCTCCTGACATTATATCTTTTTGAAAGGTTTCAACTTTCGCAGCAACACGAAAGCCAATGCACTCGTTTCCTGAAACATCAAAAAAGTTTTCTGCCCGAGGAATATTATGAGAGCGGAGCAATGCATCACTCGTTTCATTCCACGCCCCACCTAAGGCCATGGCCTTAGAACCGGCCTTGGTGGACAGATCAATCCATTCCCGTACATTGCCACCCATATCGTAAGCCCCATAATAACTTGATGAATCTTTAAAAAATCCAACAGGAGTCAAATAAGGAACTTCTCCTGTATAAAATTTTTCTTCAATCCATCCAAAAAAATTAGTTGAACAAATTTCTGTATTAGCTCCCTTCCAACATCCATCATTAGGTTGCTTCCAAGAATCAAAAATATTTTTACCAAATTGATTTTCACAACCTCTATCTCTTTCAGTTGGAAGAGCGATGGAAGCAGGGAGTACGTCTGCCTGCAAAGGATATTTCCAGTAACCGGCATTTAAGCTGCCTCCCTTATAGTAAGCAACTTTGTACCATTGATCATAAGTTGGTAAAAAACAAACCGCTCCCTCCATGAGCTCTCCTTTCTTACCATTAGTAAAGTCGTAGGCACCTGTTTCTGTGACAGCAAGCGTTTCTTGATCCAACTTGGTCAAATAGGGATGGCCATGTTGAAGCCAATTGCAATAGCGCTTAGCATCATCAAGACTAATTTTTGTTATTGGAAATAGTGCTCTTGAAGAAAAGAAAAAACACGTTGGATCTACAAGAACTGGCAGATAAAAAGTAGCGTGTTCATCATCATTTTGATCATAACTTTCATCAGGCTTCCTAACGGTATTAACAGCCATGATAGAAGAAAAAGAATCTTCTGTCTGGAACAGCTCCTGGTGGTAGAGGCACCTCGGATCTCTTTTATTACCTGCAATAACTTTTACTGAATTTAAAAAGACGCACCATTGCTGAACAGTGATATCGTTTTCTCCTATTAGAAATGGCTCACTAACAGAGCCACAGCCTGTATTAGGATCCGCTGTATTTTCAGCATCACCTACAACAATAAATTGAGGCAACCATGCACTCTTTCCAATCTTTGCCACATCACCTTCCAAGTTAGAATCTACTTCTTCAGCATACAGAGAGAAAGGACAGAAGTAGCCAATAAGAAAGAACATCAATAAAAATTCTTTCCATCTCGAAAAAGATTGAGAAAAAATATTCTGAGAAAATGATATTACAAAGAGTGTGAAAGGAATTTTTTTTTGAAGTGGTTGGTTTATTTTCATAAGTTTTAAAATGTAAAGTTAGATGGAAAGAGGAAAGGCGTAGGTTTCGAATGAGGAGCAAAAACGAAACCTAAGTGGCAAAGTGAAGAGCAAAGATTTTGCAATTCTAAAAACCGTTGACGAAAAGCTGATTCGTCAGACAAAGAGTCAAAGAGAGGGACTCTTTTAAGGGAATGCGTTTTAGTTGCGCTTGCCTACGCAATACATTCCATGGGCACTTCGTCGTGCACCATTAAAACGCCAATAAAAAAAAGGCGTTGCAGCATCCTTCTTGGAAGAGCCAACCACAAAGCGATTCATCATCTCTTGAAGAGAGAGATGTGAGGCTTTAAGAGGCTTGTTATTTCCAGAAGTCATAAAAACTTTGGCCACGATAAATGAAACGAACTTTTTTTCAATAGAAATTAAAAAATAAATTTGTCGCACCCTAGCTCTTCGCCGTTCCAGTAGAAATAATGAAACAAGTTTACAGCTTTCTCCACGAGGCGCCGCAACTGCTGATTAAATCGTCAGCCTTATCAGGACCTGAAGTGCCGCTCTTGTAAAAACACAAATCATCACTCTCTTGCAACCAAGCTTCTTCGATGCCATCGACAAAAGCCCATGCGGCTTCAACTTCGTCACTACGAGCAAAGAGCGTCGCATCGCCACTCATCGCATCGAGCAAGAGTCGTTCATAGGCTTCTGGATTTTGTTTTTGAAAAGAAGTGCCATAACAAAAATTCATTTTTACTGGCTCAATTCGTAATGTAGACCCTGGAGTCTTTGCGGACATACCAAGAGAAATTCCTTCATTAGGTTGAATGCGGATCACAAGCACATTTTGATCAAGAGTGTGGCCCAAGGTGTTGAAGAGAACTGGAGGAACAGCATTAAACGTGATGGCAATTTCAGTTCCTGCATGAGGCATTCGTTTTCCTGCTCTCACAAAAAAGGGAACCCCTGCCCAACGCCAGTTATCAATGGCAATTTGAAGCGCTACATAGCTTTCAGTAGTTGACTGAGGAGCTACTCCCTGTTCTGAGCGGTAGGCAGAAAGGGCCTGACCATTGATTGTCCCTTCATCATATTGCGCACGCACAACATTTTTAAAAACATCTTTTCCCTTCAACGGACGCAGCGATTTCAAGACTTTCACCTTCTCATCACGAATGGCATCAGCACTCATGCTCATCGGAGGTTCCATCGCCATAAGGGTTAAGAGTTGCAACAAATGATTCTGAACCATATCGCGCAATGCTCCTGCTTTATCGTAGTAGCCAGCGCGCCCCTCCACCCCAAGCGGCTCGGCTGCTGTGATCTGAACGTGATGAATATGTTTGGAGTTCCAAAGAGATTCAAAAATCGAATTAGCAAATCGCAACACCATGATGTTTTGCGCTGTCTCTTTGCCCAAATAGTGATCAATGCGATAGGTTTCTTTTTCTGGAAATACACCATGAACAAGCTTGTTGAGATGATGTGCTGTCTTGAGATCGACCCCAAATGGTTTCTCAATGATCACTCGCGCCCAACTTCCTTCACGAGGAAAATTCAAACCACTCTCTTTGAGATTATGTAAAATGGTTTCGACTTGATCAGGAGCCACGGCCAGATAAAAAAGACGATTTTCCGTACTTTTACTGAGCACATCGTTCTTGCCCAACTGCTCTACAAGTCTGCAATAGCCATTGAGATCATGAAATTCACTTCGGTGATAAGAAATTGATTGAGCAAAACGATTCCAGATTTCTTCGTTGAGTGGCGAACGAGAAAATTTTTGCGTGGTAATTTTGAGTTCGTCACGAAATTCTTCATTGCTTTTTTCACGACGAGCAAACCCAACAACATTGAGACCTGCAGGCAAGGCTCCTTCCACAGCTAAGTTATAAAGAGCAGGGATGAGCTTGCGATGAGTGAGGTCTCCCGTAGCTCCAAAAATCACGAGCGTGCATGATTCTGGAAGTTGTCGTATTTGTTGAGGGGTAATGTTCATAAATTAAAAAAGAATAGCCTCAAAAGAACGCAAAACAAAGAAGAGAATGGCCACAAAGAACCCAAAGAAATCAAAGAGCTTTGCAAAAAATCTATTTTTCTTTTTGAAAACTCCCGCCCTTTCTTACTGCTGATAAGCATCAGGAAAAAACGCTCAAAACAAAGATCTAACTTTTTTTTCAAAAAATATCATCTGCTAGTTTCTTTGATTTCTTTGGGTTCTTTGTGGCTAATTTCTTTAGCTTTTTCTCGCTTTACGGGATTGGAAAATTTTTTGCGAAGTCAGTGACTTGTTTGCGAAGTTGTGTAAGAGCTTCTGCGTTGTTCCTATTTTCTAATCCTTGGTGCAAGAAATTGGCAACCTTGATCATTTCAGCCTCTCGCAAGCCTCGTGTGGTGATTGCTGGTGTTCCAATACGAATTCCTCCCGTTTTAGTGATCGCTTCTGTATCAAAAGGAATTGCATTTTTATTCACCGTAATGGCAACGCGATCGAGTGTTTCTTGAGCTTCCAATCCATTCATGCCTCGAGGGCGAAGGTCGACTAACATTAGATGATTATCAGTACCACCTGAAACAATGGTATATCCGAGTTCCATCAGACGTCCAGCAAGCGCCTGTGCATTGAGGACGATCTGTTTTGCATAGTCATGGAATGAAGGCTGCAAGGCCTCGTGCAAGCAGACTGCTTTGGCAGCAATGACGTGCATGAGCGGACCGCCTTGAATGCCAGGAAAAACCTGGGCATCCAGCTTCTTTGCAAATTGCTCGCGGCAGATGATGAGGCCTGCACGAGGACCACGCAAACTTTTGTGCGTTGTGGTCGTTACAAAATCAGCATAGGGAATAGGACTTGGGTGAACTTTGCCAGCAACAAGTCCTGCAATGTGAGCCATGTCGACAAAAAGATAAGCTCCGACGCTATCTGCAATATGACGCATCCTTTCAAAATCGATTATTCGAGAATAGGCAGAGGCACCGGCGGTGATCATCTTCGGTTTGACTTCTTTGGCTTGTTTTTCAAGCGCCTCATAATCGATGCAACCATTCTCTGGACTGACACCATAGTGATGAACAGTGTATAGCTTTCCTGAAAAATTGGCGCGATGCCCGTGCGTCAAATGCCCACCATGCGCCAAGTCCATCGTGAGAATCGTATCCCCAGGCTGCAAGGCCGTGAAATAGACTGCCATGTTGGCTTGACTTCCGCTGTGCGGCTGAACGTTGACATGATCTCCTCCAAACAGTGCCAGTGCCCGCTCACGAGCCAACTCTTCCACACTATCAACATGCTCGCAACCCCCATACCAGCGACGTCCTGGATAACCTTCAGCATACTTGTTCGTGAGGCAAGAGCCTTGCGCCTCTCGTACGGCTTGACTTGTGAAATTTTCAGAAGCAATTAACTCGAGATGATCGTACTGACGCTGTTCTTCAGCTTCAATGGCTGCAGCAATTTGCGGATCTGTTTTTTTAAGAAAATTATTCATAATTAGATTATCACTCAACCTCATCTTCAATAAAAGGAATGATTTTTTCTAAAGAAGATTTTATCACCTCACAACACTCTTGATAGTCTTGAAAGCTTCCTCCAATCGGGTCGGGAAGGTCTTCTTGCGTCGTCCATTCGGTCAGTAAAAAAAATTTCTCCTGATGCCGAGGATAGTAACGTATTAAAAAATCACGATGCTGTTGCGTCATGGCAAAAACATAAGTTGCATGATGGATCAGCTCGGATGTCACTGCTTGACTTTGAAAGCGAGTGAAACCAATCCCCTCTTCTGCAAGAACGGTCAATGTCATAGTACTTGCCGGAAGGCCTGGAGTTGCTTGGACACCCGCAGAAGCAACTTTTATTTTTAAATACTGAGGAAGCATTTTTTTTAACAAAGCCTCCGCCATCGGACTACGACAGGTATTCCCGGTACAGACAAAAAGAACTGATTTCATAAACAAAGAATAAAAAAAATAGCCCCAAAGAACACTAAGAAATCAAAGAGCTAAGAAATTTTTTAAAATTTTTTTGGTTTCTTTGTGTTCTTTGTGGCCATTAGATTTTATTTTCAGCTGCAAAGCAGCTGGCATAATACGGAAGGGGTGGGATTCGAACCCACGGTAGGTTTAACCCTACGCTCGATTTCGAGTCGAGTACTTTAAACCGGACTCAGCCACCCTTCCTAATAAAGTTTCAGTATTTGTAGTTTGAGTTGAAGAGGCTTTGCAAAAAAAGTTCTCAGGAAAAAATTAGCATTTAGAAGTTTCAGCAATCTTACCTTTTTATCCCTTCCGTCGCTTCCATCCCTGTGAATCTCTTTCCTTCTTACTTCGTCCACTCCAACGCACCTTTTTTAATCGCATAAAGATAGCCGACCATCAGGACTGTCACAAAACTCAGCATGCTTCCTAAAATGATGGTTCCGTATTGGACGATAAAATCACGATAACAAACAGCCCAAGGAACCATAAAAACAACTTCGATATCAAAAAGAATAAAGAGCATCGCCACCAGATAAAACTTCACACTGAAGCGCGGCTGAATAGTCATCTTAGGCAACATGCCACATTCGTAAGCTGAGTTTTTAACTCCTAATGCTGTGCCAATGCGGCCCAAAAGAAAGCTTCCCAGCCAAACTGAAAGGGCAAAGCCAAAGGCCACTACAATATGAATGAGCAAGGAAGCAAAAGAATCAATCATTGCCGTTGAAGTAATGCTGCTTAAAAAAATTATTTAGCTGGTGTCGCCTCGACCAAAGCATTGGCTAATGAAACAAGACCTTTGTATTTTTTACCAGTCTTTTTGACCATTCCGCGAGAGACAAGATGTTGCAGCTTTTCATAAGCGCGTAAACGAAGCATCTCTTCACCACCACTAGCAGCATTCCTTTTTTTGAGGCGCTCATGAATGATATCAAAAAGTTGTTTGAATTCAAAAGAAGTACCTTTTTTGGAAAGGACAGCGACTAATTCCTCAGTTACGAGGTCAGGTAGTCTACGAGAGAAGGCGCTTTTTCGTTGCATATCAATGATCCGGGAGATGGTAGCGGAGAACTCATCAGATGTCACGATCATTTTTTTATGAAGTGCGCTCAACCCCAGGAGCATTTCACGTGTTTTGATACACAGGGGTCTATTAAAAAAGTTAGTACTTAAAAATAGCCTGCGGCAAAACCATGTAGCGTGCCACGAGATTGAACTCACGGCGCTGTGCTGATAGAGGCAGGGAATGGGTATG
>JAPLTJ010000036.1 GCA_026398175.1 Verrucomicrobiia bacterium
GTGCCATCTAATTCTTCCTTGCCTGCTCGCTTTCCTGTTCCTACCCTCAAGTCTAACCTAACAAAAAGCAACACACCTTTGAGTAACCCATAATGCTAGCTTTTCAGAGCAGAGTGTTGCACTTCACTTTTGAAACGGCGAAACATTAAAAAATATTTTCAAAAATCGCGTCCGTGCGGACACGCTCTAAGTATGAGCAGCAAAAATGAGGCTGTCGTACAAAACTGACTATTTATAAATCAATGAACATCACGAATGATGGATTCAAAAAATCTTATTCTTTCTTCAAGTTACTTTACCTACAGCCTACAGCCTTTCCTCTCTACTGATACGCGTAGACAAGGCTCGCTGGAACAGCTCCCGCGCTTCCTTCCTCGTCGAGCAACTCTAATCCAACATAGTAATTACCACTTCGCGCAACAAGAAGCCCTCCGGCAATGCGCGCTCCTGGCACCACATGATCATCTTTCCAAAGATCGAGCGTCACGGGATTTCCTGCATCATCATAAAGCGCCAGCTTCACGCGCTGTGCTGGCAAGGAGGCTGATGCGGCAAACCAATATTGATTTCCTGAAAAAAGCGTCAGTTGTAATAATTCCATTTTTTTTGGTCTTAAAGAAACTTCCCAAACTTCGTCTCTCACACGAAATCCATGATTCACCAATCCCCCCAAAAGATCTAAGGCATGCCGTTTTGAGTCGACAAAGTTAGCAGGAGAAACAACGGGCTCTTTTTTTTCCTGGACCAAATTTTTTCTCAACAGAAAGAGACTCATCCCAACAGCTCCTAGGAAGAGTCCCACAAAAATCATTTTAACCTGCTTTTTTTTCATAGAGCACTCGCGGTTGGGGAGTTTATTTTAATTGCCTCAATCATATGATTTGCTTTTCCCTGAATCTCAGAAAAAACTTCTTGGCGAAGATGATGATCTTGTTGTTCTAAAATAGTTGCAATCTCCATCAGTGTCTCTTTGACTTGAATGACCAGAGGATCGTTTTTTAATTTTGGCGAGAGCTCTTCTAAATCAGCAGCAAGATGCCGCGCTAGCGCAGGCTCATCAAGAAGAGCTGCTCCTTCTGGAGAATAGTTAATCACAACAATTCCTGCAGCAACCTCCAACCCTCGCAGCCAAGCCCCTGCAGAAGTCAGGGTCACCAAATTGCGATCTTGCTGTTCAACCATCGTATTTTTGACTTCATTTTCTGTCGCTTCTAATTCCTGACGTAAGGAGTCCCACTCGCTATGATCAGCAAATTCACTCAAGTTGTTTCCGCGACTCAAAATATTTTGACTGACACCCAATGATTGAGAAAGCGTCATGATACCCCGTCCAATATTTTTTACCTGCTGCCCATCTTGTGCCTCCACAGCAATGTATCCATTGGTGACCAAAAGGCCAATGGCAAGCGCCAGTTGAGCTCGATTCGTTGTTATGGGAGCAGCTCCTCCATGAGACAACATCGCCCAATTAGGACGGCTCACTTTATTAATCGCCGTAAAAATTTCGCCGGGCGATGGAACACTTATTCCATCTAGATAAAAAGCCTCTTTCATCTGCTGAGAAGTCAACTCTCCACCTCTTCCGTAGAGGCATGATATCCCTAGGAGAAGGGCCATCATCAAAATTTGCGTTGTTTTATTCTTCATCACCGTTTTAGCAACTGCTATTCTAGAGCGATTATCTTAAAAACGTGAATAGAAATCGCTCTCTCCCCATCGAAGAACTTCGAGAAGAAATTGTTGCCTCGCTGCAAACGAGCAATCGTCTCATTATTGAAGCTCCCACTGGTTCTGGAAAATCAACACAAGTTCCGCAATTTCTTTTAGAGAGTGGTCTCTTAGAAAATGGTCGCGCTGTGATCCTGCAACCACGCCGCTTAGCCGCACGCATGCTAGCAGCTCGTGTGGCACAAGAACGCAATAGCTCCCTCGGTCAGAAAGTCGGTTACTGCATTCGTCATGACATCCAATACAGCGCTGAGACTCAATTACTGTTCGTCACCGAAGGCATTTTATTGCGACAGATGTTAGAAGATCCTTCGCTGAGCAACATCTCGACTTTGATTTTTGATGAATTCCACGAACGACATCTTTACAGCGACATCAGTTTAATGCAGGCGCTTCGCTTGCAAGAATCAGAACGTCCGGATCTCAAAATCATTGTCATGTCAGCAACGCTCGATACTTCGGCACTGGCAGACTACCTCGAGCCGTGCACGGTTCTTCGATCCACTGGTCGCACTCATCCCGTCGAGATCACCTACCTCGCACGAGAACCAGCTGAAGAAAAATTGTGGGATCTGGCTGCGAGCGCCGCTAGCAACATGCTCTCGACCACACCAGGCCACCTCCTCATCTTCATGCCAGGAGCTTATGAAATCGGACGCACCATCAGCGCCTTGCGAACCGAACTTCCTTCGGATATCGCGATCTTTCCATTGCACGGAGAGCTCCCTCCAGCCGATCAAGACGCTGCGGTTAAGCCGAGCACTATTCGCAAAGTTATTGTCACGACCAATGTGGCTGAGACATCGCTGACGATCGATGGCGTCACGGGAGTCATCGATGCAGGGATGGCGCGCGTAGCACGCTTCGATGCCCGCCGCGGCATGAATACTCTCTTAGTTGAAAAAATCAGTTGTTCCTCCGCTGATCAACGTGCTGGGCGCGCTGGGCGGACCGCGCCAGGCCACTGCTTGCGACTTTGGACGGAACGGGATCACGCACGCCGAGCCCTTCGTGATGTTCCTGAAATTCATCGCGTCGATCTTGCAGAAGTATTGCTGCTTTTAAAAAAGTTAGAACTTTCCCCCACAGCCAATTGGTTAGAGGCTCCACACACAGCTTCTTTTGAAAAAGCAGAAATGTTACTTCACGATCTCGGCGCCCTCGATCACGAAGGAAAGATTACCGAGCGAGGTCATCGCATGTTGGCCTTTCCTACACATCCTCGTTACGCAGCGATGCTTTTGGCAGCAGAAAAGTTGGGATGTGTTCGAGCAGCGGCATTGATGGCAGCTTTAACTCAAGCGCGCCCCTTGCTCTTGCGCACCGATCGCAACACAGAAGAAACGCGTCGCGATCTTTTCGGTGGTGGAAGTTCTGATTTCTTGGTGCTCTCGCGTGTTTTTTCTTGGGCGCAGCGGAACGATTTCAAGACTGATGCTTGTCGCAAGTTAGCCATTCATGCTGACGCAGCCAGGCAGGTCGCTCGAATTTTTGAACAATTCTTAAACCTAGCTCGAGCTCAAGGCCTCACCATCGATGCTCCGCCTGCACCTGATGAAGCCATTGCCGAATGCATCCTGGCTGGCTTTGCCGACCAAGTCGCTCGCCGTCGCAGCGCTGGAACTCATCTCTGCGACATGGTCCATGC
Source organism: Verrucomicrobiia bacterium (assembly GCA_026398175.1). GTDB lineage: Bacteria > Verrucomicrobiota > Verrucomicrobiia > Chthoniobacterales > UBA6821 > CAIWMF01. The sequence goes on from JAPLTJ010000036.1 coordinate 3,377, forward strand.
ACGTCGAGGCTTACTTGTTAAAGAAAGTGCTGCCACCGAAAGTCGTCTTTTAGTCGCAACAGAAATTCATGAAATTGGCCAGAGCAGTGGTGATGTGCGGATCCAACTCTCAATGGCCACCGCTATCGACGAAGGAATGTTACGAAAAATTTTTCCTGACGATTTTTCCGACAGGAGAGAACTTTGTTTCGACATCATGACTCATCGCGTTGTGGAAAAAAAAGAAAAAGTATTTCGCGATCTCACGTTAGAATCGATTACTCGTGACATCACTTCCTCACCTGAGGCGAGCACGGTGCTAGCTCAAGGAATCATGGAGGCAGAACTTCCTCTCCCAACTTGGAACGAAGAGTCACCCGCTTGGATTCATCGCTGGCAATGGCTTCACCGTTTTCATCCTGAACTCGAGCTTCCAGAATGGACCGAAGAGCTCCATTCCATGGCCTTCCAGCAATGCTGTCAAGGAGCACTCAGTTATCGCGAAGTCAAAGATCGCCCTGCAGTTCCAGCATTAGAAACATTGCTCTCTCCAGCCCAGCGAGCCGCTTTTGCACGACTTGCGTCGACGCATTACGCTTTGCCTAGCGGGCGCAAGGCTCCTCTTCGTTATCAACCCAATGGCGATGTCATTTTAAGCGCCGCCATCCAAGATCTCTTCGGCTTAGCCAGCGCTCCCAAATTGGCAAGCGGTCGTGTCATTGTCACCGTAGAAATTTTGGCCCCCAACCGTCGCCCGATTCAAATCACACGCGATCTCGTTTCTTTCTGGAAAGAGGCCTATCCAAAAATCAAAATCGAACTCTCTCGGCGTTATCCAAAGCATGAGTGGAAGTGAGAAGAGATTCACAAGGATGGAAGCGATGGAAGGGATGAAGAAAAAATAAATCCTCATCTTTATTTTCTTTAAATCAGATTCCAACAAGCTTGCAGGACATTTTTTAAAATCTATTTCAATTTAAATATATTTCTTTTATCCCTTCCATCTCTTCCATCCCTGTGAATTCTTTTTTTCAAAACCGCCGATCAGCCTGGACATTGCTAGAGATGCTGGTCGTGCTGACGCTGATCACCGTATTGAGTGTTTTGATTTTTCCTGCAGAACGAAGTTGGCAGCAGCAGCTCGCGCAGCGAGCTTCACTCTCATTGCTACTCCGATCATCTGAAGAAGCGCGATCTCGTGCAATGACCAAACGTCTCACAACGTGGTTGCTATTGCAACATTCCACTTCTGGAAAAGATTCTTTTGCATTGTTACAAGAAGAAGAGAATGGTGACACTCGCTTGATCACCCCTTGGAGGGAGCTTCCCAAAGATGCTCACGCTACTCTTCTGCCTCCAAACAACAGTTCTCTTCCAACGATCTTGTTGGAAAAACTCCCGCAGAATCTTGGCTCAGTCACCAATCAACTCAGCGGCATCGCTTGGAATAGCGAAGGGAGCATTGTTGAACCTTCAGAAATTTCAACACTAACCTTGCTCACAACTTCCAATAAAAAAATTGGCCAGATTCTTTTTCTAAGAAATTCCGGAAGAGCGCTACTGGCAAAATAAAAAAATGAAATCACTTTCTCGACAAACCAAAAGCACATGGACACACATCAAACATCTCCGCAAAGGCTTTTGAAAAGTGACTCAGGCTCGAATAGCCGACTTCCATTGCAGCTTCAGTGACATTGTATTTTCCGCTGCGCAATAATTCAGCAGCGCGCTCCAAGCGAAGATTTCTAAAATAACGAGTGATCGTCATTCCCGTATATTCAGAAAAAGTACGACTCAGATAAGCCTCACTGCATCCTACTTCACGAGCACACACCTCAAGTGAAAAAGGATTTTCCAAATTGCGCGCTAAGTTTTTTTTCACAGCATCAATGCGCTCCAAAGCTAGGCGCTCTTTGCGATGGCAGCAGGAGTTGTCGGATACTTCTAAGAGCGCATGAGAAACAAGTTCAATAATCTTGGCATAAAACCATAAAGCAGGTCGATCTTCTTGATGTTGAACCCGCGATAACTCTTCGCATAGCGATCTTAAATTAGCACAAAGAGGCGCCATCATTGGTTTTTCCTGCCCCGCAGAACAATCCAAAAAAAATCTGATGGTTTTTTTAACAGCATGCGGTTGCTTTTTTAAAAGAGAAGTGAGCCAACGATGCGAAATTTCTAATACAAAAAAAAGATGCTGCTCTCCCGCTTCTTGTTGTATTGAAATCAAAGCGTTTTGTTTACTCTGTGCAACAAATGTGCAAGGGCGAACTGGAAGATGATAAGTATGCAAAGGCTCCGCTTGCGAATGCTGCGATAAAAGCGCATGCCCACTCACATTGAGCAAGAGAATCAAAGAACTGTTTTTAAAATGATCAGAAACAGTCGTAGCGCGAGAAGCCTTGTGACAATAGCGTTGCAGCACAACACCCTGTTCTGCAAAAGACCCAAAGAGCATCGTAGGCTTTAAGAGCATTTGCTGAGAAAAAGTGGTCATCCTTTAAAAAGTTGGTTGCATTGTAATTTACTGGAGAAACACCCGCCGTTTCAATAGGTCATTTTAAAAATTTCTCGCCGTCCTGAATCTGAACAAATCAGGCCCCAGAACAAGGAAAAGCTAAAAATTAGCAAACAGACGGCAGCGGCAAAAAAATCTTGCCTTATTCTAAACTTCTAATCGCTTTTTTTAGCAAAGGATAATTGTTATAGCTCAGATTAAAATAATTATCCAGGGCTAATTTTTTTATTAGTTTTTTTATGACCATTATTTATCCTTCCCCACTATTCAAATTAATTTTCCCAGGAATTCTGTTGCTCACATTTTTTATTGGCGCCTCCTTGCTTTATGGTCAGTCAGCACCTTCATTTTCTAGCCAGACACCAGCGCTCCCTAATTTTAAACCACTGGCTTTTGTCTTAGTCGATGATCCGAATAATGAAGCTGACGCAGAGACTGGCTTTGGAGCTGTTTCTAACAACTTCCAAATCGGGACCCACCAAATAACAGCGGCTCAATATGCTGTTTTTCTTAATGCTATTAGCCAAACAGAAAATCGCTACGGACTTTATGATGAACGCATGACAAGCGATCCTGATGTTGCCTGCATCACTTACAATCCAACTGAAGTCCCTCATTACAAGCCTATGCCAGGAAGAGAAGATCTTCCTATTACTTATGTTGATTTATTTTGTGCGGTTCGTTTTTGCAATTGGATGTCTCATGGTTGCCCCTTGCTTGACTTGTCGGCACTCACGCCAAAAGAAATAAGTGCAATTACAGAAACAGGAGCTTATACAATTTACGATGATCAAGATTCACAAGGAACGCTCACCCAATTGATCGAGGAAACGGCAAACCCTCCCTTTTTTATACCCAACGAAGACCAATGGTATAAAGCCGCTTACTACCATCACGATACAGGACCAATTATTACCTATGATCCTGAAGATCCGATTCCATCAGTTCAAAACCAACCTTCTTTTAAATATTGGAATTATCCAACTCAATCGATGGATGCACCATTAAATAGTCCACCAGAGTTCGCTGACGACGTCGTGGCTAATTACTTTAATCATGAAGTCTCATCATGGTGGGGGCCCGATTATACAACCGACACATGGTCTTACTGGAATTCATCTTATCTTCATAGCGGAGCTTATCTCACGCCGGTTGGAACATTCAGCTACTCTCCTGGGCCGTATGGAACTTTTGACATGGCTGGAAATGTCAATGAATGGATTTTTTCAGATGATGCAGGCTCTCATCCAGATCAACCTTTGTGTCCTATTCGAGGAGGATCCTGGCAATCACCTTTCATGGACTTGAATCGTCAGACTCGCCACCTTGTCGCAGCCACAACAAAGAATAGTACCACTGGCTTCCGAATAGCCTGCCAAGATGCTCCGGCAGGAGCTCTTTCAAAATGCGACGACCTAACAAGTGCTATTATTCAGAATGCAATTGCAGGAAATAAAACCTACGAAATAATGGGTGAGTCAGCTTTCTTTTTCGTGCTTCAAGAAGCTTTTGAAATGGCTTTGATATACGAAGGAGCTGCAGACGGTTACTTGTTGCGTGAATATCTATTAAAAATGACGCCCATAGGATTACTTGGAACGATTACTGAATGGGCTTTTTTTGGCCATGCAACTGCGATAACATACGCCGCGCAATGGGCAATTCATATGACTCTTGATGCTATTGGACTCGCAGCAATTGATCACATAGGAATAGAGGCAACAGCAGAGCTAGCAAGACAATATGGTCTTGAAGCAGCAGTCGATTTTTATGAAGGTTTACATGATATCGTTCATCATCATCTCAATTGGATAAGAGGAGTTGAGGATTAATAATAAATTTTTCATCATATTCTTCTCGCTTCTAAGAACGCTCTTTGTTAAGAGCGTTCTTGTATGAAAACGTCTCTTCGCCTTTCACACGGTTTTTCGTTGTTAGAAATGATCGCAGCATTAGCTCTTGTTGCGATTGCAACTGGCCTTGTCTTCACTTTTTTTCCAAAAGCAAAACGAATTCATCTTGAGGAAAAAGAAATCACAAGCGCCTCTTTCATTGCAGAGCGAGTCATCAGCACGCTGCAAAGCACTTTGCCAGATGGGATCGTGGCGACCGCTCCCGACTGGATCAGAAATCCTAATCATTGTATGCGCCTTCCTCTGGACCAACCATCGGAACACTATTTTGCCTACGATGTCCAAGGTCGACCTCATGGCGAACTAAGCTCACCCGAATATGACGCTCCTCTTCACCAAGAATCGATCATGAGCTTGGCAAAAGTTTCCATTGTCCCTCAACCTCCAAACATGGCTCATGTTTCTGTTGTTATTGCGACTCCTGCAACCCTTCCTGACAAAAAGCGCCGCCACTCGGAGTTTGTTTTTTACCTCTCGAACGTAAAGCCTCTCTCCCCCCATGAACCCGAAAAGACTCTGTAGGCTGGAGGCTGGAGACTGGAGGAAAAAAAAGTCTACTGGATTTTCATTATTCGAACTCCTCATCTCCCTGGCTCTGCTGACACTCATGTTGACCTTGCTAATCACAACAGGAACTCAGACAGCAAAAATGTGGAGTGAATCGGAAGAGCAAACAGAAACACTTAATGAAGCTGGAGCTCTGCTACAAATGATTTATCGAGATTTAAGATCCGCTTCGCTTTGTTCAGAAAAACTCACCATCGACATCCCTCTTGCTTCTCGCCAAAAAAATATTTTTTTTCTGACGCGAACTCCTGCTGATGATCTCGTCACTGTTGGCTACTTGTTCGATCCCAAGCAACAAGGATATTGCTATCGTTTTTTTGCCAACGCGCAAGAGACACTAACAGCAAGAAAAAAAGGAACGTTGATTGAGCTTGAATCACGCGCAGCACCTGGAGAAGCTCATTGTGAAGTCGTCGCCACTCATCTTTTATCATGGGAGATGACCCCTGTTTGGAAGAATGAAAAGCAACTAACTCTTTTTGAAATCAACTTGGCTTTTGGAAAAACGACTCCACGCTATTTTCTTTCGACAGTGATCTCATTACCTCCTTCATGATGATGTCCTCACGATCATCTGAAACTGGATCTGCATTGTTAGCAGCTCTTCTTTTTTTACTAGCAATCAGCGCATTGGTAGCACTGTCGCTAGAAAAAATATTGATCGAAAAAAGAACAACCACCTCTATCGCCATTTCTTATCAGGCAACGCTAGCGGCTCAGTCAGGCCTTGCTGCGGCCATGAGTCAACTTTCTTTGGCAACAAAAGATCATCCTCAATTTCTTGTTGGCGAGACACCTCAAGACAACATCCTCCTTGAGGGAGCTACGAACCTCACGACACAGACTCAACTCATGCCTCTCATTTCCGGCGATCTGAATTTGCTCCTCGATTTTCCTAACATCCCTCAAGAAAAAATAGAGCGCTATCTCCAAACTGCTAGAGACATCCATCACACTGTTGACCTCAACTGCAAAAACCATCCTATTGCCGCAAGTGGTTCTTATTGGGCTCCGTGGGTCACTATCACCAATAATGCTGGCGCTCCGATCGCTCGTTATGCCTATCGCTTTTTTGATGAACAGGCCCGCCTCAATCCAGCACTACATCAAGGAAAGCCACGTTCCGATCCTGATGATTGGGATCAAGGACCTGGCACGATTCCACTTGTTTTAGAAAATGATTTTTCAGACTTCTTTCAAAACTCTACTACTGATGCGAATTGCGGCGTCGCTCCGGTGCTCGCGTCATCGAGTATTAACTATACACTCAGCCGCTGTGCGCCGGAGGCTCCTGGCACTTCATCACCAGCAGCGAGTTTTGAAAGAAGTCTTTTATTTTCGCAAGAAGAAGCCTCATCACTCCTTGCGCTGGCAGATCAAGATCTTTTAGAAAATGGTTTTGCTAGTGCCTTCAGGAGCAATAGCGATTTTGAAAATAAGAAATCTTTTCTTTCACGATCCAAAATTGGACTTCCTGATTTCATTCCCTTCTCGATTCCTGATGGTGAAAAATTAAAATATGATCTCAATGATCTTGCTACCAATACGGCTTATGGGCTCACAAAATCGGAGCGAGCCATCAATCTTGCTAATATCATTGATCGCAATCTTCCTCATTTTAAAGAACGAGATCCTAGCCTGCGTTCCGGATCCTCGGCAGATCAACGACGTTATCTTAATCGGCTTGCAGCATGCATCGTCGATTATATCAATCCTCCATCAGCAGCAACCCTCGTAAATGGAGGTGAGCCTGCGGGCCAAACTCTCTCTCCTCTCGCAACACAGATAGCAGAACGATTGCACCTGCAATCATGCAGCAGCAATAGCGTCACCATTGAGAGCCAATATTTCGTGCAAGTCTGGAATCCTTATACCAAGACCATTCCAAGTGGAGGAGTCGTTTCTTTTTCCATCGACAATCGTCCTTGTCTTCATTTTGGAACAGCAGAGCCAACAGCTTTTGAAAATTATCATCAGACAACTCTTGCTCCTGCAATCAGACCGAATGAATCCGTCGTTCTTGTTTTTCCCACCGTAACACAAACATGGAATTCTCCAACACCAGTCACCTCTTCTCATCCTCCTTATTGGTTACGAGGGCCTGAAGGAAACACCAATCCCAAGCGTCATCAGACGTTTGAATTTACTTGGAATCATCAACTCGTAGAAATGAGTAGAACATCTCCGGTAGGTCCTGGTCTCACAGAAGGAGGGCTCGAGCACGAGGAGGGATCACTTTCCACTCCTAATAATTATTGGCACTGCAATTTTATTCCGACTGAACAAGATCGCGCGGGTCATTTTCGCTTTGTGGGAGATCCTTGCGAAAACTATCTCAGCAACTATCTTTGGAAATCGTATTCTGGTGAAAAAAGTTATTTAGAGCGTGTCCGCAAACAGCTCATTTTTGACATTTTTTAAAAGGTGAGATTTTTTTCCTAAAAAGCAGCTCCGTTTTTCACCAGGGCAGCAGCAATTTTTAACACACTTCGATTGACAAGTGAAGTGCAACAC
>JAPLTJ010000026.1 GCA_026398175.1 Verrucomicrobiia bacterium
CATACCCATTCCCTGCCTCTATCAGCACAGCGCCGTGAGTTCAATCTCGTGGCACGCTACATGGTTTTGCCGCAGGCTATTTTTAAGTACTAACTTTTTTAATAGACCCCTGTGTATCAAAACACGTGAAATGCTCCTGGGATGAGTACAGCGGCGGTTCAGTTAAAGCATGAGCTGAGAAGATAGGCATGAGTAAAAACTAATGTCCTGACACCAAAACTCTACAGGACCTTGTCCCCTCGAAGGCAGCGATAACCCCTATGCTGAATTTGCTTTAGCCTGCAGCCTGTAACATGTAACGTAACGGTCTGTCTATGGCTGAACCTCAAAACCCTAAAAAACTTTCTTTCCCTCAACTCTTGCGCGCAGTCTGGAATCCGTATCGCAGCCTCTCTGTTTTTCTAACCCCCTACCGCGTGCGGCTTGTATTGGGGCTTCTGGCCGGTGTCGGTTATGCTGCTTCGAATGCGGCTGTTCCCCTCGTGATTAAAAAAGTGGGAGGCTCTGTTTTTAGTGGCGGATTTTCACAGACGCAACTCTTGAGCGGCAACGTGCCATCGGGAGGACCCGACGTTAAAGACGTGCTCTGGATCTGTCTCTTAGTGCCAGTAATCATGCTCGTGAGAAGCCTTCTTTCGTACATGAACACCTACTGCCTCACATGGGTTAGTCTTAAAGTGCTCCGTGATATTCGCCGTAAAGTCTTTGGTCATTTGATGGAGCAGTCGCTCGATTTTTTTAATCGCTCTCAGTCGGGACGCCTTTTGTCCCGCGTGCTCAATGACACCCGCGTCGCCCAGGAATCCCTCGTCGGCATTGTCGGCGATATCATCAAAGAACCCCTGACGGTCATCGGAATGGTCTACGTCTTGATGCGGATCGATTGGAAGTTTAGTTTCGTCACCCTGTTTCTTTTTCCGATCTGTCTCGTGCCGCTGATTGTCTACGGTCGCAAGGTACGCAAAGCTGGTAGAGCCGAAGAGAATGAAGCCGGCATTATGGCTGTCATCCTCCAAGAATCGTTCGCTGGTGTTCGGGTGATCAAATCATTTGCGCGCGAAAAATTCCAGCTCGATCTCTTCGACAAATCGAGTGACATTCAATTTAATTCAAGCCTCAGCGTTCAAAAGAGCTCGGCGATTGTGCAGCCAATGATTGAGACAGTCTCGGCCTTTGGAGTTTCTTTAGCGCTCTTCTATGTTTACTTCGGTCATCTCGGACTAGGAAAATTCATGGCGCTCATGGCGGGCATGTTTTTGCTCTATGAACCAGTGAAAAAAATCAGCCGCATCCATTTGGTTCTCCAAAAATGCTTGAGTGCCTCAACGAGTATTTTTGAACTGTTGGCCACTAACCCAACGATTGTTGATGCTCCCGACGCGCGCGTCCTAACTCGTTCTCAAGGAAGGCTCGAACTTCAAGATGTCTCTTTCCATTATGGCATCCAGGAAGCAGCAGCGGCTCTTGAAAAAGTGAACCTTGTCATTGAGCCTGGAACTAAAGTCGCCCTCGTCGGCGCCAGTGGTGCGGGCAAGAGCACGATCCTCTCGCTCTTCCTCCGTTTTTATGATCCACAAGAAGGACGCGTGTTGCTTGATGGACACGATGTCCGCTATCTCCAACTGAACTCGCTGCGCGAGCAGATTGGAATCGTGACACAGGAAAGTTTTCTTTTTCACGATACGATCTACGAAAACATTCGCTTCGGTCGTCTCGATGCCACCCGCGCAGAGATTGAAGAGGCAGCGAAGCAGGCCTTTGCTCACGAGTTCATCTTAGCTCAGCCACAGGGCTACGAAACAATGGTTGGCGATAAAGGTTGTCTGATTTCTGGTGGCCAACAACAGCGCTTAGCCATTGCCCGCGCGTTGTTGAAAGGAGCTCCAATCTTGCTCCTCGATGAGGCCACCTCTGCTCTCGACTCCGAATCAGAACGCATGATCCAAGTCGCTCTCGAGCGCTTGGAAAAAGGCCGCACCGTCATCGCCATCGCCCATCGTCTCTCCACGGTCTTAGCGAGTAACTTAATTGTCGTGATGGATCAAGGTCGCATCATAGCGCAAGGTACTCACCAAGAGCTTCTCCGGTCATCGGAGATTTATAAAAATATTTACGAGCTGCAGTTCACACATCATTAGACTTTTTTCTAAACTCTACTTCTGCTGCAAATTGCGGCGTCACTCTGGTACGTCATTCCCGCGAAGGCAGAAATCGCTCATCGAGTATTAAATAAAATAGTGTCGTTTTTCCTGTAGGCTGTAGCCTTTATCCTGTATTCTGTTTTTATGTCCTTCCGCACACTCCATCTCGATTCCAATATTCTCAAAGCCATTACTGAGGCTGGGTACACGGAGCCAACACCAATTCAAACAGCAGCTATCCCTCCCATCTTGGAAGGAAAAGATCTCATCGGCATTGCGCAGACAGGAACCGGAAAGACCGCGGCATTTGTTTTGCCTCTCCTCTCGAAGATGGCTGCAGCACGTCGCGAAGGCGACTCGGCGCGGATGCAAGTCCTTATTGTGGCTCCTACACGCGAGCTGGTTGTACAGATTGACGAGAACGTGCGAGCCTATGCTCGTCATCTTCCATTCAAGATTGCAAAAATTTATGGTGGTGTCAGCGAGCGCGCTCAAATCAAGGCGCTGACAGATCAAGTCGATATCGTCATTGCAACTCCGGGACGTCTACTCGATATCATTCGCGGCCGAGAAAAAGCTTTTGCTGGCATTCAATACCTTGTCCTGGACGAAGCCGATCGCATGCTCGATATGGGATTCATTCCAGCGATTCGTCAAATCGTCAAACTCCTGCCACGCCAACGCCAGACCCTCTTTTTCTCGGCAACCCTGTCGCGTGACATTGAAAAATTGACACAAGAATTTCTTCAAGCGCCAACCATTGTTGAAATCGGACGCCGTTCCAATCCGGCAGAAACCGTAGCACAATTTGTTTATGAAGTGCCCCATCATTTGAAGTCACCACTGCTAACACATTTGATGAAAGATGATCTCTTCCGCATGGTCCTCGTCTTCACTCGCACGAAGCATGGCGCCGATCGCATCGCTAAGCAGTTGGAAAAAAGTGGCATCACAACAGCCACCCTCCATTCCAACCGCTCTCAGAATCAGCGCTTGCGAGCGCTTCAAGATTTCAAAGATGGCAAAGTTATCGCTCTTGTCGCCACTGATATCGCAGCTCGCGGCATCGATGTTGATGGGATCTCTCACGTTGTGAACTATGATTTTCCACCGCATCATGAAGATTATGTGCACCGCATCGGCCGGACAGGTCGTGCTCAAGCCATTGGCGAGGCGATTAGTTTTGTCACCTCTGAAGATCACGGTTCGCTCCGTGCTCTCGAACGCTTTATTGGACGAGGCATTGTGCGTAAGAAGGCAGAAGGTTTTGATATGGGAGCTAAGGCTCCTCCACGCGATCCCAACGACCAAGAAAGAAATTTCCGTGGTGGTCCTCGCGGTTCTCGTGGAGCTCAAGGCCCACGTTCTGGCACCGATCGTCCTGCAGGAAATGCTCCGCGAAGTTCCAGTCAACGGAGTTCCAGCGCTCAAGGCTCCACCGGTCGCTCTTTCAGATCAGGCATGTCTCCAGCATCAGCAGAAGCTCCTAAGAAACCAGGCCGCCGCCCCTTTATGGGATTCGGTCGAAATCGCTAATAATACCATCTCTGGATGACATAAATAGAGCGCGTCCGCATGGAGCCTATTTTTGAAAACGCTCAAAAAAGCAGTTTTTCGCTCTGATTGAGTGTGTGAAGATTATTTTCATAAAGACTCGCCGTTTCAAAAGTGAAGTGCAACACTCTGCTCTGAAAAGCTAGCATTATGGGTTACTCAAAGGTGTGTTACTTTTTGTTAGGTTAGACTTGAGGGTAGGAACAGGAAAGCGAGCAGGCAAGGAAGAATTAGATGG
>JAPLTJ010000139.1 GCA_026398175.1 Verrucomicrobiia bacterium
ACATACCCATTCCCTGCCTCTATCAGCACAGCGCCGTGAGTTCAATCTCGTGGCACGCTACATGGTTTTGCCGCAGGCTATTTTTAAGTACTAACTTTTTTAATAGACCCCTGTGTATCAAAACACGTGAAATGCTCCTGGTTTGGCCATGGAACGTATTGAACATCCTCTTGCTTTCAGTGCCTCAATTTGAGATCGGGTGTCTCTGGTTACATGATGATAGCCTCTGGCCATGATAATCTCCTCGGTTGTACACCTCTGAGATTACCAACATCATGTAGCCTTTCTATTTTTTTTTACGTGTTGCACTTCGCGGTTGAAAGAGCCTCTCTCTTGATCTCGCTCCAGCAGAGCCAAGCGAGCGGCTTCCAATTTTTCTTTTTCTTGATCAGTTAAGCTGCTGAATCCGGTAGCATTGATCTTGTCGAGGAGTTGATCTACATGAATCATCGAACTGCTTTTTTTAGTCTTTTGTTGAACAGCAGGAGAGAGGGAGTCTGTCGATGGGCTGAGGCTTTCCGCGGGCATCGATGCAACCAATGTTGATCCCATAAAATGACGATCTCCTTCCGGTCTCCCTGGTGGTGGCAGCGTCACAGGTTTTGACAGGGAACGCTTGACAATATTCTCAAGCTCACTGGAAGGAAAAAAATAAAGAGGTTCTTGATAACCTCTCCCTTTCATAAAAAAAACGGCGGCCACCGCAAGAGAGAGGAGCTGAACCATCGCGATCCATTGATGCTCTGCTAGTAATTGCAATGAAGAAAGTCCTAGCAAAAGGAGCAGCATCCACCTGGCAGCGATACCAAAAAAAAAGGAAGCACTCGGATACATGACCACAAAAGAAGCAAAGAGCGCCATGCCTACCATCTCCATTCCATGCGTCTCCGTTGGGTGACCAAGAAGATGAGCAAGTTGAAACAAGAGACCTTGGAGCAAGATCAAGCCTCCATAAAAAAGAGCGAAAGGTTTACTTCCAATTCCAGATTCAACCAACCGCCCGAAGTAATAAAGCATCCCCATTTCTAGCGCAAACCAGAGATTGGGAGGATTGATTAAAGGATAGGTCACCAACCTCCAAAGCTCACCATGAGCCACCGCTGTGCTATTGTAGACAAAAAGTTGAACGAGGTCTTGCCGCCCCGCGGCCAGGAGAAGCGCCATTCCAATAGTAGCAGCCACATAAAGACTCACTAAAAAAGGAACTGTATGAATGGGACGACCGCTCAACCAAAATAGCGGTTGCTGATCACGTGAAGAGGAAGAAAAAGATGACATAAAAAGAATGCAAAGAAATTAAACCGCGAAACACGCGAAATAACACGAAAAAGTTTTTTTTATTTTAGCGCTTTTTAGCGTATTTTGCGGTTAATTTAATTTTTTGGAATCAAAAATTCCAAGCTCCCCGAAGCAATCCACCCCTCCTGCCCAGTAGCCGTTCGCACGTAGGACCAAACGCCATGCTGCGAGAGCAAGATGAGGCAACTGCCTGTCGGAAGTTGCGCAAGCACGGAAGCAGCATCAGCAGGCGTAGCACGAAGAGGTGTTGTCGCAGGACGATCTGGTTGATGTTCTAGCGCTGCTTTAGAATCAGGTTTTGGAAGCAAAACTACCTCATAGCGAGCGTGCAAACGAGGATCAATGATCACACCCAATACTGAAATAGCATGTCCCACGAGACAAAAAAACAAGACCAAGAAAAAAAGCCTCCATCTTTTTGGCTTCTTTGTTGAGGGGAGAATCTGCAGGAAAAAAATAACGATGAGAGCCACCGTTGTGCTCCATCCGATCACCGTTCCAACAAAAGTTATTTTTTCAGGTGCGTAGCGTGATGCTAGCTTTTGCTGCCAAGAAGATTCCATGGGCAACTCCATTTTTGACAGCACTTTTTGCAGCTCTTGTTGGGCTACAGCAAGCGTTGGGTCAAGCACTAGAGCCCTTCGCAGAGCCAACGAAGCAGCAGGCAGATCTCCTGCATCTTTTTCAGCGAGAGCTTCGTTGTAGTATTTCTCAGGAGAGGCGGTGAGGGCACTCTTGCCACTCGGTATTTGAAAAGCTTCAGCATGATTTGATGTGAAGAGCATCAGGGAGCTGATCAGCAGCAGCAGTGAAAGTTTTATTAAAAGGGAATGATTATGTTTCATGAGACTCTAACTATCACATCATCGTACGCAGATTTATTAAATTCATGTATAACAAAGTTAGTACAAAACATGCTAACTTTCTTATACTTTCCTAACTTTGTTATATTTCATTTCTCAGGAGGAGGCAACTGAGAGAGATTCTGTAAGGTCTGCGCCAAAGCATGCACCCCGATCGCCTCCACCTGGTCACTTACGGGATAACGCTCATGCCCGGCATAAACCACAAAAGCCTTACTAGGTTTTAAATCTTCCAAGGCATGATAAAAACCACGTTCTGGTTTTGCGCGAAGACTCCGCTTTATTTCAATAGCCCAGAGACCATGGCTGCCGCCGAGATTTAATACCAAGTCGACTTCAGCCCCCGCTGCGGTGCGATAAAAACTGGCTTGTGCCTGTTCCGGAGCTGCTGACAAAAGGTTTTCAATCACAAAACCTTCCCAGCTTGCGCCCACAACAGGATGTCCGGCCAATTCCGTCATGTCTTGAATGCCCAACAAAGCATGAAGAAGGCCGCTGTCGCGAATATAAGTTTTAGGTGATTTTACCATTCGTTTTCCAATGTTGCTATGATATGGCAACAATCTTCGTACAAGCAGTAAATCAACGAGTAAACTAACATAAGTTGCCACGGTCGGAGCGCTCGCCAAGAGCGCCCCTGCAAGGCGCGAAGCATTCAAGAGTGTGCCTTGATTATGCGCCAACATGATCCACAATCGTTCTAAAACATCGGTTGGAATTCGCGGCCCAAATTGTGGCACATCTCGTTCTAGATAAGTGTGAATAAAACTCCGCCTCAGGCGAAAACTATCAGCATCGTTTGCTGCAAGATAACTGTCTGGAAAACCACCACGCAACCACAATGCATTGGCCGCTTTCTCATGATGCTCTATTTCCAAAACCGAGAGCGGTCCCAAATTAATATATTCGATACGCCCCGCCAAAGTCTCTCCACTTTGTTTTAACAACTCGATTGATGCAGAACCCAAGACTAAAAATCGTCCCGTCCGATTTCCTTTTCGCCTCCCTTGATCAATGAGACCTCGAAGCGTTTGAAATAATTCAGGCATACGATGAATCTCATCCAAAATCACCAACTTATCTTCATGGTGCTTTAGAAAAAGTTCTGCTTCGCCAAGCTTGTCACGATCACTTTTTAATTCCAAATCGAGATAAACAGAAGGTCTTCTCTCTGCCAACGCCAAAGCCAATGTTGTTTTGCCTACCTGCCTTGGTCCGATGAGACCAACGGCTGCCTGTCGTGAAAGCGCCGCTTCCAGTTGTTCAAGACCTTGAGCTCTAATAATCATCCTAGCATATTAAAAATCATTTTTTTAACATACAAGGTTAAATCAATAATTTCTCCAGCTCTCTATCTTTCTGCCGGCACAATACAATGGCATTAGGGACTGTTCAAATTATCGCCGAACGAGGTTATTTTGAACAATTTTTACAGAGAAAACTTCTGTGCCCTCGTCGCAATAAGAGTATCGATATTCATAGCAATATGTTGATAATGAGCAAGATTTACTCGAAATTGATGCGCCCAACAAAACGCGCCCCTGCCATATTATCATAGCACCCCCCTCAACAAACCGCCTCACAGGGCATTGTAGAGCATTTTTTGTGATTAATTCTTTTCTCGATTTTCCGTAAGCACTTCCAAAATCCGTTGCCGTTCTTCCGTTTTAAAGAAAGTTTTGCGAGCACCATAATTGACTTCATCACGTCGTCTCAAAATTTCTTCGAGCTCTGTCAACCTTGAGGCATCTTGCTTGATGAGATACTCGGCACACTCTGCCGCTTTGTTATAAAAAGTTTCATCATCGAGTTCGGTGTCTTCAAGTTCGAGGAGTTGTTGTTGAAAATATTGCCGCTCCTGATCGCGGGGAGATCGCGTTCGTTGAGCGTAGGCTCTGCCTGCAAAGATACCGATGAGCGCTACAGCACCACAGAAAAATGCCAGCCAGGTGAGCACCCATTCTTTTTGATGGAGTGGATCTTCCCAAAAATGCTGAGTCATTTTTTCTAAACGCTCTCCGGTAATTGACTTTGCAGCAACAGGAGAAGGAGGGGCGCTTGCTCCTCCAGCGGCTGAAGCAGCTGTTGCTGTTGGAGTGGGGGCAGGCGTGGCATTGGTGATTTCAAGTGGAAGAGGCTTCGTCGTCAGCGTTATATATTTTGTGGCAACAGGATCAAAATAAGAAAAGGAAGATCCTGGCGTAGCCGCTACCGCCTGCTGCGCAATCATTGTTGTGTCAAAAGTCTTCACCCCTCTCCATCCAAAAACATCACTCCCTTCAAAATGTTCGGCAGGAGGATAGGTGCGCCATCCTTGTCTTTCTTTCAGCTGCGGCCCTTTCAAGGCTTGAAAATTTCCTTGCCCAGAAAGTTTTAAAGAAAGCGTTACCGGATCTCCTTGATCTACTTTTTGTGGAGCAACAGATCCTTCTAAACGAAATTGCCCAATCGCACCTGAGAAGTCCGCAGGATGGCCCTCTGCGGGGAGAGGCATGACCTCACAATGTGTTGCACTTGTTTTTAACGTCATCTTATGTTCTCGAACGAGAGGAGACCTGCCTCCCATGAGTCTTGAAAAAAGATCGGGATCGATCCCTGCTGGTATCGCCTCTGGAATAGCAACAGCAATATCCAAGGTCGCTGGAGGAAGATCCAAGACTCCCGTCTTCACCGCAGCAAAGAGAGCGCGAAAGGTGGCCACGGTGTAGATACAATTATTTCGCTCTTCGCGGCTTTGCTCCGGATCTTTGAAACGATCGGTCAAGACTCCTTCTCCCCCAAAGTTAGGTGGCCCCATGGTGGAAAATCCGTAGTGAGCATCGACATAAAATCGAATTTCCACCGGCACGACTTCACCGACATAAAATTTCTTTTTAGGAATCACGATTTCCGCAAACCCGAGACGATCTCGATCAACGTTGTTGCTACGTTGGTTCGCAATCCTCGATGATGAGGCGGTAGGACCAGGACCCATCGGAGAAACCTGTTGGGGAGGCGCATTAGGGGCAGCTGTCCCTGAACTTATTACTGCCAATTGCAGCGGCGTTGTTTTCAATATCTGTCCTTCAGCTCTCACCGTGACAGGAGGAATGGTAAGATTTCCCGTTTTCAAAGGAACCACAATGTAAGAATAGATCACCGAAGAAGAGACTTTAAAATTAATCATCTGAACCTGGGAAGATTGCCCTGTAAGCTTGATTTGAAGGCCTGCTGCTGCAATTTCAGGAGGAACATCTGCTTGTTGCGCACCCGTCACTTTGACATCAAGCTGCACGACCTCTCCCGCAGCCACGCGATTGCGCGACAATGTTGCCGTGGCATTGACGGAGGGGGAAGCGGCGCGGCAGAAGCTGGCAAAGAAAAAAGTAATGAGTAATGCGTATTTCACAGAGACAGAAGTGAGAAGAGATTCACAGCGATAGAAGCGATGGAAGGGATAAGAAAAAATAATATTTTTATTTCAGTTTTTGCAATTAGATCTCAAAAAATTTTAGCGGTAATTTTTAAAAAGTATTTAGATTTAAAAAAAATTATCCCTTCCATCGCTTCCATCCCTGTGAATCACCAATTTTTTGTGACCTCTTCCGAATTACGCCGTTGTTGAAATTGAACTTGCTGCTCCTCCTCTTGCACGGAACGAAGAAGCGCCTCGGCTTGATGACGAGACATTCCCTCTCCATCTTTCTCTTCTTTTCCTTCCTCAGTCGATGCCCCTGGCTGTTCTCCTCCTTGGCCTGCGGCCTGGAGCGCGCCACTCTTTTTTTCGCCAGGCGTTGGACGAGGAGCAGCTTGTGAACCGCCACGAGACTGTTGTTGTTGCGAAGATTTCTCACCTCCTCCTTGTTGTTGAGGAGAAGAAGGGGTCGCTGTTGGTGAAGGGGAAGGAGCAGCTGAAGATCCCTCCTTGCCTGAGGAAGAAGAAGGCGTTGGAGTTGGCGTTACCCCTCCTTGTTGCTGGCCTTGCGCAGAAGAGCCTTGTTGATTTTTTTGATCGTTGTTTGGGGAAGGAGTCGGCGTTGGGTTGGGAGAGCCAGAAGCTTGTGGCGGTTGTTGCTGATTCTGATTTTGGTTTTGCGGCTCTTGCTGACCTTGTCCTTGCTGTTGTTTTTGATCCTGCTGTTGTTTTTGATCCTGCTGTTGTTGGTTTTTATTTTGTGGCGGGGTTTTCTCGTCCTGTTTTTTTTGCAAATCCTCCATTAACTTCTTAACAAGATCGCGATTCTCTTTTGCATTTTTGTTATTCGGGTCTTGTTTCAAGACGGTGTCATAATGCTGCAACGCATTTTTCCAATCAGAAAGTTTGATGTCACGATCTTGCTGCTGCTCGCCAGAACGAACAAGCGTGTTGGCAAGATTGTAAGTCGCCGCTTCTTGCAGTTTCTGATCAGAAGCCGTCATCGCACTGGTAAAATAGTCTGCTGCTTTTTGATAATCTCCGTTTTTGTAAGCAGCCGTGCCTGCATCAAACCGAACTTCCGGAGAGGAAGGAATTTTTTCGAGCCGTTGCTCAAAACTTTGAAGCGCCGCTTCGTAATTTCCTTGCTGATACTCTTGGATTCCAGGCGTTGCCTGAACAGCTCTTGTTCCCAAGATGAATAGTCCGATCCAACACGCAATGTGACTACCTCTCTTGCGAAAGAGCGAAGAAAAACTTTTTCCATCCTTTAATAAAATCGAAAACATCAACAAAAGCAGCGCCACGCTCGCTGGAATTTCATAACGCTCAATAGGCTTTCTGGCGCTCATTTCGCCGGTCAGCCCAG
The DNA here is from genome assembly GCA_026398175.1 of Verrucomicrobiia bacterium. GTDB lineage: Bacteria > Verrucomicrobiota > Verrucomicrobiia > Chthoniobacterales > UBA6821 > CAIWMF01. Next base: position 6,926 of record JAPLTJ010000139.1, read on the forward strand.
CCTCGAGCGGAGCAATTCCTTTTTCAACAATGGTGCGCGCTGCCTGAGAACTAAAAGGTTCATAAAAACCGCCTGCCGCTTGGGCAATCTCTTTTAAACGAGGCTCATCGAGTTTAGAAAGAACCGGCTTGCCACGTTCATCGCGCGCAAAATCAGTTCCTCCATTTTCATTTCTAATAGGAATGAGTGATCCTACTACAGAACCGATGCCGATCGTGAAAATTTTGATCCCTTGCGCAGCCGCTTGTTTAGCTGCTGCGATGGCATCCTCTTCTAAATCTTCGCCATCCGTGATGATGATCAACGCGCGACTCGTCCCTTCTCCTTTGCCAAAGGCGACCTCTGCTGTTCGGATCGCTTCCGAAATATCAGTCCCTCCTTTTGGAATAAGCGCTGTGTCTAACTCTGCAAGCGACGCTGTCACAGCGTTATGATCAAGTGTCATCGGTGCTTGCAAGAAGGCACTTCCAGCAAAAGCAATTAGCCCAACGCGATCTCCTGGCAATAAATCGAGAACGTCTTGCCCTAAAAGCTCTGCCCGCGCTAAACGTGTTGGCGTGACATCCGTTGCTAACATGCTGCGAGAGGTATCAATGGCGATCATCACATCGCGCCCACGAGAGACTACTTTCTTTTCTTCATATCCCCATCGCGGTTCCGCTAATGCAAGAACAAGAAAAGCCCAGGCGAGGAGCAACAATATTGAACGAGCCCCTCTTCTCCAAGGAGTGATGGAAGAAAGCAAGACAGCCCGAAGTCGCAACGCGACAACCTTGGCTAGAAGCCGCTCCCGTCGCCGATGACCTGCCCAAAAAAGATAGGCGAGCGGAATGATGGCCACGAGCATCCAGAGCAAGGACGATCGGCCAAAAGCGAGTGTGTGATTAATAAAATTCATAGAACCCATTACGGAATTTTATTCCAGCGCGTTTGAGAAAAAATCATCTCTAGCGTCAGCAATAAGAGCGCCGGAGCTAGAAACCACCAGAAAAAATCTTTAACATCAGTTTTCTTATCCAGCGTGACAGAACTTTTTTCGAGATGATCGATTTCTTGGAATGTTTTTTGCAACGAAGCCTCATCAGCAGACCGAAAATATTTTCCCTCGCCAATGTTGGCAATGTCTTGCAATAGTTTTTCATCAAAATCAAAGGTCACTTTTTGCATGACCACTCTCCCAAAAGGATCACGCACAGGAATGGAGACCGGACCATTACTCCCAGCTCCAATCGTGTAGATGCGGATTCCAAGAGCCTTGGCGGCCTCGGCAGCAGTCAGAGGCATGACCTTCCCCTCATTGTTAGCCCCATCGGTCAACAGGAGAATCAACTTGCTCTTTGCTTCTTTGTTCTTTAAACGAGAGGCGGCTGAAGCAAGTGCTGACCCAATCGCTGTCCCATCTTCCACAAGTCCGAGCTGAATCCGATCCAGATTTTGAATCAGCCAATCGTGATCCAGTGTAATCGGGCTCACTAAATAAGGACGACCGGCGAAGGCGATGATGCCCATGCGATCATTAGGACGACCTTCAATAAATTGCTGCGTCACTTGCTTCACAGCCTCAAGTCGACTCGCCTGCTGACCTCCGATGACATAATCTTCGGTCGCCATCGATCCTGAAACATCCAATACAATCATGATATCGATCCCACTTGCTTGAACCCGAGTTGTTGTATTGCTCCACTGTGGCCGCGCGAGTGCCAGGATCAGCAAGGCCATCGCTCCATAAAGCAACGTCAGGAGCACTGCTCCACCAGCAGAACGATGCACTTGTCCCAACTTTGCGACTAAAATAGTCGATGAAAAAAGAACTCCTGCTCCACCCTTCCCTCCTTGCAATAAGCTCAGCAGAGGCAAGAGAAGCAGTCCCAATAAAAAGCAAGGATTTGCAAAGCAAAGCCTTGTCCCCGCGAAGGCGGGGATCCAGTTCGCTATTTCCGCGAAGGAGAAGCCACCCCACGTTGTTGGTAATAATTTCAGCAGTGCTGTCATTGTTTTTCTTGCTCCTCTCCTTTTTGAACAAAGGATTCAGCGGCATTGATAAGAGTCAAGCGCTCTTCTGATTCCGCCACACCTTGAGCAAATTTCAAAATATCCGATTGTCGAAGAAAATCACTCAAGGCTTCTTGCTCCGGCGGAGAGAAGCGCTCTTGCCCGTGCAGTGATTTTAAAAATTCCTCTGTCGTTTGCCGTGGAGCAGCGAGACCAAAAACTTCACTCAAATAATTTCTCAACAACGTCGAAACATGAATTCCAAAATCGTGATCACTTCCAACCATGAGTTCTTTTTTCAAGGCAGCCAGAACTTGCAGCATCGCTTCTTTGCGCGTGAGCGGCCGCTTGCGACGACTCCTCCAAATCAAATATCCCACACCACCTAATAACAAAAAAAGAATCAACGTAGCCACGATGACTTGTGATGTCGTGTAAGGAAAAAAGGGAACCGGCCCCACAATATCGTGGAGCGGAGCTGGAGACGATGTCGAAGAGATAGGATTAATGTTCATCTTTCTTTGATTTCTTTGTGCTCTTTGTGGCTATTTTTCCTACCTTCTTCTTTCCCTATGCGCAAAAAAGGAACGGAGTAACGGCAAGTAATCTTCATCAGTTCGAAGCGGAACGATATCGACATGGTGAGAACCAAAAAGATGGAGTAATTTTTTCTTTTGTCGTTCAACCTCGTCTTGATAAGTGGCACGAAAAGAACGTGCAGTGGTATTGACCTCGATCTGTTCTCCCGTCTCAGGGTCTTGCAGCGTGATCACGCCGACATCAGGAAAGTTTTCCTCCACCGGATCGATGACGGGAAGGGCAATCATATCGTGTCGCTTGGCAGTAACCGTCAAGGGCCGCGAGAAGTCACCATCAAAAAAATCAGAAATCACAAAGACAATCGCTCGACGCGTGAGGACTCTGTTGAGAAATTCTAACGCTTGGCCAATATCTGTCTTGCGACTCTTCGGCTGAAAGAAAAACATGTCGCGAATGAGTCTCAAATGGTGCTGCCTCCCTTTTTTCGGAGGAATAAAAAGTTCGATCTGATCAGAAAAAAGAAGCAGCCCCACCTTGTCATTGTTGTAGATAGCGCTGAAAGCTAACAGTGCTGCGACTTCTGCAGCAATTTCGCGCTTGCTCTCGTTCACACTTCCAAAATTTCCGGAGGCACTCACATCCAGAAGAATCATCACCGTGACTTCTCGTTCTTCATTAAATTTTTTGATGTAGGGCTCTCCCGTGCGTGCCGTCACATTCCAGTCGATCGTCCTGATTTCGTCTCCAGGAGTGTAAGGACGGACCTCTTCAAAGTTCATCCCACGCCCTTTGAACACGCTTTGATACTGCCCGGCAAAAGAAGATTCAACGAGACGCTTCGTCTGCAACTCAATGCGGCGCATCTTGCGCAAAATTTCTGAAGAAGTTTTCATAAAATTACAGAAAGAAGAGAATGGCCACAAAGAACACAAAGAAATCAAAAAAAGAATAAAAATTTTCTAATCCTTTGATTTCTTTGGGTTCTTTGTGGCTAATTTCTTTTTTGTCTTTTTTGCGGTTTGTTGATGCTTAAGGAACCGCCAAGCCAGCAAAAACTTTGCTAATGATATCTTCCGAAGTAATCGACTCAGCTTCCGCTTCGTAGCTAACTGCAAGACGATGCCTCAACACTTCCACCCCGATGGACTTCACATCATGTGGCGTCACATAGCCACGACCGTGCAGGAAGGCATGAGCTTTCGCAGCGAGCGTCAAATAAATCGTGGCTCGAGGAGAAGCTCCATAACGAATCATTCCCTCTAATTTTAATTTGTAGGCGGCTGGTTCCCGCGTGGCCCAGACAAGATCGACGATGTAATCTTTAACCTTATCATCAACATAAATCTGATTCACCACTTCACGCGCCTCTAAAATTTGATCTTTAGAAATCACGTGATTCACTCCTAGGCGTGGTGACGAAGTTGCCATGGCATCCAAAATAGCACGCTCTTCCTTGCGCGTGGGATAGCCAACCACCACCTTTAACATAAAGCGGTCGAGCTGCGCTTCCGGAAGCGGATAGGTCCCCTCTTGCTCCAGCGGATTTTGTGTGGCTAACACCAAAAACGGATCTGGAAGAGGAAAGGTCTCTTCGCTGATCGTGACTTGATGTTCCTGCATCGCTTCTAACAAAGCGCTTTGCACTTTGGCTGGAGCACGATTAATTTCATCTGCCAAAATGAGATTTGCAAAAATAGGACCCTTACGCGTGGTGAACATCGTCTCCCGCGGATTGTAAATCAACGTTCCAATCAAATCAGCAGGCAAAAGGTCGGGAGTAAATTGCAAGCGTTGAAAGGAGGCATTAACACAAGCTGCCAAGGTGCGAACCGTCAGTGTCTTGGCCAATCCCGGAACACCCTCGAGCAAGACATGCCCATTGCTGAGCATTCCAATGAGCAGACTCTGCACGAGCCCTTGTTGCCCAATCACCACACGGCCGATTTCCTGCATGAGAGGCTGCACCCACGTTCCAGCCTGCTGTACCCGTCGATCGAGTTCTTGAATAGAATGAGTCATAAAGTTGAAGTTGAAAAGTTGAACGCTGCTTCGCAGCTGTTGAAAGGATTATAAGCTTATCGGTTTAAAAAATAATTCTAACTAAAAAATACACATCTCTTTCATTTTGCAAAAAGAAAAAAGTGTGAGGTCTAATTTTATGAGATCATAAATTTTCATGCAGACATTCGCCTGGATTCCAGCGGACGCTGGAATCCAGAGGCTGTTTGTACAAGAATGGTGAACTTCGTAGCAGAAGATGCCTTCTTGCTTTTCCTTCAAAAGTCCTCTCTACTCTCCGTTTTTAACTTTTGAAACTCTCCTTCGCCTGCTGCAGCAACTCCTCCCGATGTTCCCCCGTGAACGTCACATGTCCCATTTTGCGTCCAGGCTTCGCCTCTTTTTTTCCATAAAGATGCAAGCTGATCTCTGGATGTCCTAGAAACGGCTTCCAATCTGGCTCTCCTGCTTTCCAAAGATCGCCTAGAAGATTGAGCATGAGGGCTGGCTTCACCAATTCAGTGGAGCCTAACGAAGCTCCTGTCGCTGCACGCACGATTTGTTCAAACTGACTCGTCTTGGAGGATTCGATCGTGTGATGTCCAGAATTGTGCGGCCGCGGCGCCAGTTCATTGACGATAATCTCGTCATTCGGAAGCAGAAAAAATTCAATCGTCAAGAGCCCTACAACCTCCAACGCTTCTACAATCTTTCCTCCCATCCCCTCTGCTTCGCGCAAAACTTTTTCAGAAAAACGAGCAGGCGCTCTTGAAACATCGAGAATTCCTCGCGCATGACTATTTTCTTGCGGAGGGAAAGAGCTGATCTCTCCGCTCGTAGAACGCGCCACAATCACGGAGCCTTCTGCGCAAAAATTGATTCGCTTTTCTAAGACGGCACGTTCGGCATGCAAGGCCGCCCACGCTTGTTGCAGCTCTGCTACGGAGGCATTCGCTGCGATGGAGACCTGCCCCTTGCCATCATATCCCAGCGTTGCTGTTTTCAAAATGGCATCGGTTTTTAATTCGCGCACTGCTGCAACAAGTTCTTCAACGGACGTAATCACGCGAAACGGAGCCACAGGAAACCCATGTTTTTGTAAAAATTCTTTTTCAAGAACACGATCTTGGCAAATGCGAACCACGTGCGGAGAAGGATGCAGCGGCCGTAAGCTAGCTAGCAATTCGAGAGAAGCGGCAGGAATATTTTCAAACTCCAACGTGATCAGATCAACGCGACTTGCAAAATCTCTCAGTGCTTTTTCATCGTCAAAGGGAGCCACGATCATCTCATCAGCCACGGAAGCAGCCGGACCTCCTGGAAGAAGATCGTACACCAGCACACGATGTCCCATTTTTTTTGCAGCCATGGCTATCATCTGCCCGAGCTGGCCACTACCGAGAATACCTAAAGATAGGCTGAAGGCTGAAGGCTGAAGGCGAAAGGAGGAAGACAACATTGTTAAATATCCTAACACAATAAATGTTGGATTCAAAAAATTGTTTCTTTGTTTTTAAGTAATTATAATCTTCAGCCTTCAGCCTTCAGCCTTTAGCCTTTCTTCATGTCCCGCTTCATCTATTTCATTGCTCTTTTCGTAGTCGCTATTATTCGATCCCTTCCCCTACGTTGCTGTTTCCGCTGTGGTCAGGCATTAGGATGGATCGCATGGCTGATCCTGCCTCAATATCGTCACTTGGCTCAACGGAATTTGCAGATTGCTTTCGGCGCAGAAGCTTCTTCCTCTCAACTCCGCCGCTGGACTCGTCAAAGCTTGATGATGTTGGGAGCCAATATCCTCTCCTCTTTAAAAATGCCCGCCATGCAGATGGAGGCAATTCGCAAAACCTTCACATTCGAAGGGGAAGAGTATTGGGAAAAATTTATTGCCTGCAATGATCATGGCGGCACGGTCGCTGCATTAAACCATTTTGGAAATTGGGAACTCAACGCTCAATCCGCTATCTGCCTCAAAGGGCGCGCTGCAGGAACCGTCTACCAACCTCTTCGGAATCGTTTCATTGATGATCTCGTTAATCGCGATAGGAGAAGTCGTGGCGTTGCCACTTTTGATCGACGAAAAGATTTATCGGCAGCAGCTTCTTTGCTGCGACAGGGAGGAGTGCTTGGCATCTTGACCGATCAACATGCTGGCGACGCTGGTATCTGGGTTCCCTTTTTTAACAAACTCGCTTCTACATCACCTCTCGCTGCAACCCTGGCTCAAAAAACAGGAGCTGCACTCGTTCCCATCACGATCCGCACTGTTGGAACAGCTCGCTGGGTCATCCGAATGCATCTCCCTATCGCAACGAAAGATCGCACCATCGGTGCCATCACCTACGACTTGGGAGAAGCCCTAGCTCAAGAAATTCGCCGCTCTCCCACCGATTGGTTTTGGGTTCATAATCGGTGGAAACTTCCTAAGCCTGCTTTTTTATTGAGTCGCACTCGCCGCGGATTTTTTCTGCCGCCAACAACTTCATCTACTTCTTTACAACCCCTGAGGCTGCTTGTGCGCTCTCCTAACTGGCTCGGAGACGCTTGCATGGCGCTTCCTGCCATCCGCTCGATCAAAGCGGGACGCCCTGATCTTCATCTCACCATCTTGACTCCGGCTAAGCTCGCTGATCTTTGGAAAGTTGTTTCGGAAGTTGATGACATCATCATTATTCCACCCAAAGCCTCACCATGGCAGGTTGCAAAGCTACTGAAACAGCGCGCCACTTCGAGTTTGGCACCTCCGTTCGCTGCAGCACTCCTCTTTCCCAATTCCGTCCGCTCTGCACTGGAAGTTTGGCTCGCTAAGATTCCACGTCGCATTGGCCGTGTTGGGAAAAAAGGGAAATTGCGTTCTTGGCTGATCAACCAACCTTTCCCTAATGAAATCGAGAAAGCGACTCACGAACGAGATCAATACTTGGCCGTGGCCCGCTGGCTGGGGGCCCCTGAGGCTGCTTTGCAGCCGACTGAAGACTGAAGACTGCAGAAGAGATTTACAGGGATGGAAGGGATGAAAGAAATTATTTTAATAAAATTAAATTTTTGAAAAGTGTCATCGAAATTTATTGAGATCTAATTTAAAAAGATAAAATGTAGAAAATCTATTTTCCCAACATCCCTTCCATCGCTTCTATCCCTGTGAATTCTTTCTCTTCTTCCATCCCTGTGAAAACCCGCATTACCATTGCCCCCGGTGCCGAGTACGGCCCAGCCAAGCGCTGGCCGGCTGATCGTTTTCGTAGCGTGATGGATCAACTCTCTGCCAAGCATGATATTGACTGGTTCCTCGTTGGAACAGCCGCGGAACGTCCGATTGCAAAAGAAATATTATCCAAAACTTTTTGCGGCCATGTGGAAAACAAAATAGGGGAGACCTCTCTCGCTGAACTCATCAAACTTTTACAAACCTGCGACCTCCTCCTCACCAACGACACAGGGACGATGCACTTGGCGGATGTCTTGGGAATTCCTACCGTTGCTATCTTCGGCTCGACAGATCCAACCCTCACTGGCCTGCAAGGTCCTCACCACCGCATCTTGCAACACCCTGTTTCGTGCAGCCCTTGTTTTTTGCGCGAGTGCCCTATCGATTTTCGCTGCATGCTCGGAGTCGCTCCAGAAGATGTTGTGAAGGCGATAGAGGAACAGCTTGCGTTGTAGAGCAGCGAAGAAGCAGGGAGAGGATTCACAGGGATGGAAGCGATGGAAGGGATGCTGGGAAAATAGATTTTCTAAGTTTTGTCTTTTTAAATTGTTCTCAATAAATTTCGATTACACTTTTCAAAAATTTAATTTTATTAAGAATAATTTCTTCCATCCGTGAATCTCTTTTCTTCCCTGCATTTTTGATGGCCTTTTCCTTTTGATTATGATAAACGACTTGATCGTTTTTCATGAACCTTTCTCCCCAGCAACCCAACGTCAAGCAAGAACAACATTTCATTGTGGCCTTAGTGGAAGAGCTCCTCACGCGAGCCATCCATCTAGGTGCTAGCGATATTCATTTAGAGCCACTCTCAACGCGGCTGCGCGTCCGCTTTCGCTGCGATGGAATTTTACGAGAGGTCCAATCGCTCCCCCAACAGTGGCAGGCACCTCTCCTCAGTCGTCTGAAAATAATGACGCAGTCGATGAATATTGCTGAGAAGCGCCTTCCTCAAGAAGGCCGTTTCGATTTAGAAAAAGAGGGTTTCGAAGTTCGCGTCGCGACGATGCCGACCTCACACGGCGAAAGCATGACGTTACGCCTTTTAAATCCTGCGGCTTTTTCGCAAGGATTTACCGAATTGGGTTTGGATTTCAACGACCTGGAAACCTTACAACAACTGCTTCAGCGGCCTGATGGATTAATCTTAGTCACTGGCCCCACTGGCTCTGGAAAAACAACGACTCTCTATACCTGCCTCCAGGCCCTTGCCGCACAGGGAGCCAAGGTGATGACGATCGAAGATCCCGTTGAATACCGCATCCCTGGCGTCAATCAAGTTCAAGTCCATGAAGAGATTGGACTGACTTTTTCTCAAGCGCTTCGCTCCCTGCTGCGACAAGCAACGAACAAAATCATGGTCGGAGAAATTCGTGATGCCGCCACGCTAGAAAGCGTCTTGCACGCCTCACTCACTGGGCATCTGGTTTTTTCCACGCTCCACACTCATGACGCTCCAAGCGCCGTCGTCCGACTTAAAAACATGGGAGCATCCTCTTCTTCGTTGGCCACGAGCCTGCGTGCAATCATTGCGCAGCGCCTCGTGAGACGATGTTGTGAAATTTGCAAATCATCTTCAAAAAAGTCTAGCTGCCCTCACTGCCATGGAATGGGCTTCCGCGGGCGCGTCGGCATTTTTGAAATCTTGGTGCTGGATGAATCGCTGCGCCATCATCTTCATCACGCTACCTCATTGGAAGAGTGGACTCACCTCGCGCGACAACGCTGCACGAAGAGCCTTCGCGAGGATGGCCTCATGAAAGTTGAAGCCAGGCTGACAACGATGGAGGAAGTTTTTAAAGTTACCTCATCATGATCTCTGAAGATATCGTTCCTCTTTTTCAAGAACTTGGTTTTGCGGACATCGCATCGATGACATCGCAAGATTTTTGCCAAGGTACAGCTGCGCTGCTTGGCCTCGATGCCTCGCTCCTCGATTCTTTTGAAATCGATCTTAGTTTAAAAAATATTTTTCCGCCCGAACTGGCAGCCCGTTGCCAAGCGGTTCCGCTGACGAGAAAACGCGATCACCTCTGCGTGGCACTCGTTGATCCTTTTGATGCAAAAGCGCTCGCTCTGCTCCGTTTTATGTTTGAGGAATCGATTGAACAGATCGTAGCTCCCCCGGAACGCGTTAAAGAACTTTTAGATTGCTACTGCAGCAGCGAAAATAGTTCTTTCACGCCGGTGGCGGACCATCTGGAACAGCTACTCGAACATGCAGTCACGACACAAGCGAGCGATCTTCACCTGGAGCCCTCGGAGCATGGCTGGACGGTCCGATATCGAATTGATGGTCTGTTGCAGGAACACTGCTCTTTTTCAAAATCAAGAGGAAAAGCGATTGTTTCTCGGATGAAGTTGATGGCTCATTTGGATATTGCTGAACAACGGCGCGCGCAAGATGGCCGCTTGGAGTATCGGCCGCGCAACAACCTCAATAGCCATTTAGCGGCCTTTCGCCTCGCCACTCTTCCAACGCAATTTGGAGAGAGCTTGGTTTTGAGGCTCCTCGATCGTCGCGCGACCTGCCTAGATTTGGAGCAGTTATCTTTTACACCCACTGTGCGAACGGCATTGCTCGAGCTACTGCAGGAGCCCTACGGATTATTCATCGTGACCGGCCCGACTGGTTCCGGAAAAACGACGACGCTCTATTCTTGCCTGCAACATCTCCATCACGAAACCATCAAAATTGTCACCGTAGAAGATCCGGTCGAATATGAATTGGAAGGGGTATTGCAAATTCCGATCAACGAGGCGATCGGTTTGTCCTTCGCTCGCACGTTGCGGTCGCTGCTGCGTCACGATCCTGACATCATCATGGTTGGAGAGACCCGCGACGCCGCAACAGCACGCATGGCGCTCCAAGCCTCGCTGACAGGGCATCGTGTGTTGACTACGTTGCACACGGGCGATGCGGCTGGAGCGATCGCGCGTATTTTGGAAATGGGAGGAGAAGCCACAACCTTAGCAACCGTCTTGCGAGGCGTGTTGGCACAACGTTTGCTGCGCACCATCTGTCCAGCATGCCGCATGGCCTATCAGCCAGGAGAAAAATTACTCGCCTCACTCGGCCTCTCGGACACGCCAAACGATTTCCATTTGTATCGAGGCGAAGGATGCGGCGCTTGCGAACAGACAGGCTACACCGGGCGACAAGCGATTTTTGAATTATTTTTAGTGAATGATTCTCTGCAAACACTGATCCACCAAGGCGCCTCACATCTCCTTCTCCGAGAAAAAGCCATCGAACAAGGAATGGTTCCGCTCCGTAGAGAGGCAGTCAGGCTACTGCAGGAAGGAATCACCACCGTGGAAGAGGTCTTACAGTGGACGTGAAAATTTATTTTTTATTATTGCCCTGTTTTTCTTTAGCTTTTTCAAAAGAAATCATCTTTCATCAACTCCATGGAAAATTCCTTCGAAGCAAAAGCAAATATCATTCTCAGCTCCCTTGGAGAATTCCTTGGCATTCTTGATCTTCAATTTGAAGAAGAAGATAATACTTGCACTCTCCAGTTTAATGAAGATCTCATCATCCACCTCACTTTTGATGAGGAGCGCGAGGAGCTGATCATTCATTGTCTTGTGGGCCAACTTCCGGAAGAGAACCGCGCTCAAATAGTAGAACAACTGCTGGAAGCCAATCTTTTTTGGGCAGGAACGCGTGGAGCCACCATAAGTCTGGAGCAAGAGAGCCGCCAGATCATCCTTGCCAAAGCAATTGCTGCCTGCAATGCCGAAGGAACTCTTTTGTCAGGCGAGTCTTTAGCAAAAGCTATGGTTGATCTCGCAGAGGTGAATCTACATTGGAAATCTTTTTTACAAAAAGGCGAATTTCCAAAACATGAATCCCCTGCCGCAATGTAGGGTGAAGCCTAAGCCACGATTGGATTACGACGATGAATGATTTTAACACCTACAAAAATCTTGCGAAAACTTATGACGCCTCCTGGAGCGGCTTTTTTGGATTGTCTGGTTCCTCAAAAAACATCCAAGGCGATAAATTAGAGAATGCTTCAAAAAGCATTTTTTTTGGAAATTTTTCTGTCACCTATCTTTCGAGATCTCGGAGTTCTCCTTCATGCTCTACAGCATCCACAACCTCGACGTCTTCTACAGAATCTTCAGAAGGGGCTTCACCTCCTACTCACATTGGAAGCGCTTTCCGAGCTGCTGTTGTTTCCGAATATGGAGCCTCAGTAGCAGCAGCAATGGATACACAATTCTCCTTGAGTACCGCTACTCAACTTTCAGAAAAACAGATTAGCAAGATTATCAAAGCGGTAAGTTCTCCAACATTACCAGCAAGGCTTAATCAAGGCACGTGGAGCATTATTAATAAAACAATCTCGTCAGCAGATAGCGGCCTTCAAGGTGACTATCATAGCGCCATGGTCCCAACTGCTCAGATCCTAAGCTCTTCCTATGAAGCAGATGGAGTTAAGGGCGTTTGCTCCAGAGATTATAAAAACGAAAAACATTCCATCAATGCCTGGAGCGATACATTAAAAAGTTCCGATGGTCGCACGCTCTTTGCCTGCGTTCGGTCGGGAGTCATGGCTGTGCTTGATCCTATCAAACAAGAGAGCACTTTTGATGCGCGTCTCAATGAAAATATTTTGATGGCTTTGTATGCAAGAGGAAAACTTCCAATGGAAGAAAATAATGAAAATGATCCAATTGCATTGTCACTTGTCGATATAGGCCTAGTGAGCAACTATTCATCAGGAGTTAATGAATCTGGTATACAGACCGCTCAATTTGATTTGCTCAAAAAAGCTAGCGAGAAGCCCCGGAAAATTTCTTATACACCTCCCGGTGCTAAAACTCCAATAACCATTCATGTAATACCAAAAATTAGAGCTATCAATATTGGAACTAATTTTGGAGATTCTCTTTACCCACCTAATACGGAGGAAACTGACGCTGCCATTCGTTCTATTTTGAACGAGACTGCCGTATTGTTAGAAGATTCAAGCGCAGAAATAACACCCATAAATCGTCGCGTTATTCAAGAGCTCTATGATCAATGTAGAGAAATGCACGCTAACAAAACCTACCTTACTGAAAATGAAGGTGATTACTGCGCCTTTCATGCTCGATTTGGTCTCCTTTGTGACAAAACTGGTATAACCCCGATGTATCACTGCAAGAGTGGCATTAATCGAACATCGCGTGTCATTGAAGAAATTAAATATTTAGCTGCAGAAATTGAGAATAACATTGCAAAGGAATCACTAGGACAATTGTTACAAAAAAATCTAGTTCCAACCTCAGGAAAATTAAGCCGAGCAGCTCAAAAAACAGCTGCTACCTTTTTTCTTGGAGTAGGAACTCAAGATATGCAACAAATAAACTCTGGAGAACAAGGAAGCATGCAATACTATTTTATCACAAAACGCATCCCCAACGAAAAAAAAGCTATAAAAAAATATCAAGGTGCTTATGGAGATTCTTTCAAAGCTTTAAGAAAAATTTATAATATTTTTCTTCCTCCTTCTTAATATTCCTATTTTTGATTCGACACCAAGTCCCTTTTTGCAAGATCCTCTAGCGACTCTCTTTTTTATGTCCACCGAATCTTCCATTATTTCTCCAGCTTCTCCACCGCTCTTCGATCTTTTTTGGGAAGAGTATCGTCAAAAAATTCTCCTCGCTATCGTGGGCTTTCTTTTTCTCCTGCTTGCGACAGGCGGCATCTTGTTGCTACGTCACTCTCGTCGCCTTGCTTCGGAGAGCCTGCTTGCTCAGAGCGCTGATATTACGAGTTGGCAAAAAGTCATCTCCTCCTATCCCGGCTCTGGCGCTGCTGCGAATGCCATGCTCTTGATCGCTGCTACTCAACGTCAGGCTCATGATGTTCCAGCATCGAATAACACTTACGCTCAATTTTTAGAAAAATTTCCGCATCATCCTCTCGCCATCTCGGCGATGATTGGTCGCGCGCTCAATGACGATGTGGCCGGACATTCCGATCAAGCGCTGGACGAGCTTCAACAAGCCTCCGTCGCCTATCCTCAATCCTATGGAGCTCCCTTTGCACTCTGGATGAGGGCTCGCCTCCTCACGCGCATGGGAAAAACGGAAGACTCAAAAAAAACCATGCAGATGATCTCGACGCAATATCCCGACTCTTTTGTCAATAACATGCTCCTTCGTCAGCGGATGGGGCAACTACCAAGGTAGAAACATTGGTAGTGTTGAAGCATTGAGAGGTTGAAAGGTTGAAGGGCCAAATGATCTTCAAACAATCCCCCGTTCCGATTTGACACACCTTGACATGCTCGTGTATCTTGCGTGGTCCTATGAAACCGAAGAAGTTGATTCAATTTGATTGGGCGATCAAGACGCTTTTGCGGAACAAAAGTCATTTCCCGATTTTGGAAGGTTTTCTCTCGGAGTTGTTGGAGACGGATGTGAAAATTGAGTCACTTTTAGAAAGCGAGTCCAACAAAAAACATGCTGATGACAAATCGAATCGTGTTGATCTTTTAGCCGAGCTCAAGAGCGGAGAGAAAGTCATCATCGAAGTCCAATGCGCTCATCAATGGGATTTTTTCTCGCGGATGTTGTATGGTGTTTCAAAAGTCGTGACAGAACACCTGAAAGAAGGAACGGAGTATGGAACCATGCCGCGGGTGATCTCCGTTAACATTGTCTACTTCGATTTGGGCCATGGCGAAGATTATATCTATCATGGGACGACGGACTTTAAAGGCGTTCACAAAAAAGATATTTTGCAGCTGAGCGCGAAAGAAAAAGAACATTATCCTGCGCGCATCGATCACGTTTCTAAAGTATTTCCAGAATACTACGTTTTAAAAGTCAGCGCATTTGATTTGAAAATTAAGGACACACTCGATGAGTGGATCTACACGCTGCAACAGTCAGAGGTCCGACCTGAATTTAAAGCCAAAGGGCTTCAGGAGGCCGCTAATCAATTAAGCATCCTTCAGCTTTCGGATGTCGAGCGTGCCGCATATGAGCGTCATGTTGGTGATAACAGAGATTCAAAGAGCATTTGGCGAACCTACTACAGCGATGGAAAAAGGGAAGGTTTAGCGCAGGGGCTTGAACAAGGACGCGCTGAAGAAAGAGCCGCTGTGATTAGCAATCTGTATCGTTTGAGATTGCCACTAGAGCAGATTGCTGCAGCAGTAGAACTTTCTTCAGGAGAAGTTCAAGAAATTATTTCTTCTAAAAAATAGAACCTTTCAAAAAAGCGTTGCTCCCTTCGCTGCGGTTCTCTAGAGTTGAGAGCTATTATTGATCCTTCTTAAAGTCTTATCATGTCCCAAAAAAGTCGCTCGAAAGAACTCCCTCCTGAACTCGAAATTTTAGACGCTTCGTCTGAAATCACGGAGGTGCCCGAAAAACAAGACACCGCTGGCGGCGACACTTACGGTGCTGCTCAGATCGATAAGCTCGAAGGTCTCGACGCCGTCCGCAAACGTCCTGGAATGTACATCGGCGACCCAGATGAGCGCGGATTGCATCATTGCGTTTTTGAAGTTTTAGATAACTCAATCGATGAGCACCTCGCTGGATTTTGTTCGCGCGTTGAGGTGACGATCCACACCGATGGTTCCGTTTCGATTCGCGATAATGGTCGCGGTATTCCTGTCGACGTTCATCCTAAATTTAAAATCCCAGCGCTCGAGCTGGTCCTTACTAACCTTCACGCTGGTGGAAAGTTTGGCCAAGGTGCTTATAAATACAGCGGTGGACTGCATGGTGTTGGTGCGAAGTGCGTCAATGCTCTCTCGACCTGGTTCAAAGTCGAAGTCTCGCGCGATGGCAAAGTTTATTTCATGTCCTTTGCGCAAGGAAAGACGACGCAAACATTGACGGTCCTGAGCGAACTCAAAAATAAAAAACAGACAGGGACCTTTGTCACCTTTCTTCCTGATCCAGAAATTTTCACGATCACCACGACGTTTAAATTCGAGCGCCTTGCCTCCCGCCTTCGCGAACTTGCCTTTTTGAATCCTGGTATCGAGATTCTCCTTACCGACGAACGTGATGATGAGACGCACAAGCCCAAGAGCGAATTGTTTCTCTACAAATTTGGAATCGCTGAATTTGTCCGTCAGCTCGGCGAGACGCGTCAGGTCTTGCATCCCAAGCCGATCGTCATCTCCCGCAAGAGAGAAGATATTTTTGTCGATGTGGTTTTGCAATACAACGATTCCTACAGCGATCAGATCCTCTGCTTTGCGAATTCGATCCCGAATCCCGACGGCGGAACCCATTTGACCGGCTTCCGTACTGCCTTGACGCGTGCCATCAATCAGCACGCCAAAGCCAACAACCTCATCAAAGAAAAAGATCCTGCTCTCTCTGGCGATGATGTGCGCGAAGGACTTGTCGCTGTCTTGAGCGTCAAGTTGCCGAATCCTCGTTTTGAATCTCAAACCAAAGTCAAATTGGTCAACACCGAGATCGATGGCATCGTCAGCTCTGCTGTTTACGAAGGCCTCATGGATTTCTTTGATCAAAATCCTCCGATTGCCAAAAAAGTTATTGAAAAAGGTCTCACCGCAGCTCGCGCCCGCGAAGCCGCACGCAAGGCTCGCGAGACAGTCCGCAAGAGCGCTCTCACAGGCGGTGGTCTTCCAGGAAAATTGGCTGACTGCTCCGAACGCGATCCTGCATTGACCGAGATCTACATCGTTGAGGGCGACAGTGCAGGTGGTAGCGCCAAACAAGGCCGCGATCGCCGCTTCCAAGCGATCCTTCCGATTCGTGGAAAATTGATCAATGTTCAGAAAGCCCGTCTCGATAAAGTTCTTCAAAATACCGAAATTCAAACGATGATCACTGCCATTGGCACTGGCATTGGGGATGGCGATCAAGAGGGGGCCTTCAACATTGAGAAATTGCGTTATGGCCGGATCGTCATCATGACCGATGCTGACGTCGATGGTTCGCACATTCGCACGCTCCTCCTCACTTTCTTTTACAATCAGATGCCGCAGCTGATTCGCCGCGGCCATATCTACATCGCTCAACCGCCACTCTACCAAATCAAACGGAAAAAACGGGAAGAGTATGTCGATGATGATGCTCAACTCAACAATATCCTCATTACCCTCGGTGCTGAGGAGATCAAGTTGGTGAACGTCGAGAGCGGCAAAGAATTCACGTCGGCTCAGCTCAAAGAAATTTTAGCTTTGCTCGATCGCTTAGAAAAATATGAGGCGGCTATCCGCCGCTTGGGAGGCGACTTCCAGGCCTATCTTCACGCGATGTCTCCCGAAGAAACTTTGCCTCACTATCTGATTGTTATCAGGGCCGGCAATGAAGAGCATGTCGAATATTTTCATAACGAAACCGCTTTACGCGATTTTTCGGGAGCAAATCCTGACCTCAATCTTTTTGAACATCAGCTCCAAGAGGGAGAAGTTGCTCCTGTCATCGAAAAAGCAACGGAAAAAGCAGCCCCTGGCCGCAAACGCCGCGCTCGTCTCCTCGAAGTTCACGAATCAAAAGGAATTCAAAAATTAATCGGTGAACTCGCTGCAAAAGGAATGAAGATGGAACATTATTCCGACAGTACCGAGCCCCTCTTTCAGTTTGTTGATGGCGAAAACACGCAGCCAATTTTTTCGATCCCTCGTATTTTGGAAATGGTCAAAGAAGTCGGCCGTCGCGGCGTTCAGATCAAGCGCTTCAAAGGTCTGGGTGAAATGAATGCGAAGGAACTTTATGAAACGACGATGAATCCAGAGCGTCGCAAGTTCCTCAAAGTGGAGCTCAATGATGACAACGCGCTCGAAGCAGGAAAAATGTTCAGCCTTCTCATGGGAGAAGTGGTCGAGCCTCGACGGATTTTCATTGAGGATAATGCGCTCAATGTGCGGAATCTTGATGTGTAGGCATTGCTTCGCGATGGCCAGTTCTCGGTTCTTAGTAAATTTGAGATCGTTAATCGTATACGCTCAGCTCATTGAACAAAAAGGAGCGTTCATTTTTTGAGCAAACAATCGCTACCCAGCCGACGTCATTCCAGCGTCCGCTGGAATGACGTTTGTTTTTTAATGGAAATGCCAATGACGTTACTCTGTCTGTATCGATGCACCTGAATAATTACTTTTTCTTAAAACCGTATCATTCAAAAACACAGGATCGTGCTTCGAATAATCGAGCGTGTAATGTAGGCCCCGACTCTCTTTGCGGCTGAGGGCTGATTGGACCATGAGGGTGGCGACGGTGACGAGGTTGCGCACTTCCAACAGATCGGTAGAAATTTTGAAATTCCAATAGAACTCTTGAATCTCTGTTTCCAAATTTTTCAAACGGGTCGCAGCTCGTTGCAATCGCTTGGTGGTGCGAACGATTCCCATATAATCCCACATGAGGCGTCGAATTTCATCCCAAATATGGCTGATCACCACTAATTCATCAGGATCTTGAGCCTCTCCTGAGTGCCATTCAGGAAGATTCAAAGAAATTGTTGCTAGCTCTTGCTCCTCTGCTACAGCTGCTGTTGCGCGATGAGCCATGACCAAGGCCTCGAGGAGCGAATTGCTTGCGAGGCGATTGGCCCCATGAAGTCCTGTGCAGGCCGTTTCGCCGATGGCATAGAGTCCCGGCAGCGAAGTCCTTCCGTGAAGATCGGTCTTCACTCCACCACATTGATAATGCGCGGCAGGAACGACAGGAATTGGTTCACTCGTTATATCGATTCCGTAGCGCAAACAGGTTTCATCAATTTTTGGAAACCGCTCGCGAAGAAAAGCTGCCGGTTGATGGCTGATATCCAAATAAACACAATCATCTCCTCGTTTTTTCATCTCCGCATCGATGGCACGCGCCACCACATCACGCGGCGCTAATTCGAGCCGAGCATCGTACCGTTCCATAAAACGTTCTCGAGCGCTGTTCAGTAAGATGCCACCTTCACCACGCACCGCTTCCGAAATGAGAAATGATTTTGCTTGAGGATGAAAAAGACACGTTGGATGAAACTGCATGAACTCCATGTTGGCCACCGTCGCACCAGCGCGCCACGCCATCGCAATGCCATCTCCCGTAGCGACATCAGGATTGGTGGTGTAGAGATAAACTTTTCCACAGCCACCCGTAGCCAAGACAATCACCTTCGCGCAAAGCGTCTCTACAAAATCTTTCTCTTCATCGAAGACATAGACTCCAACACAGCGGGAATTTCTCATGATCAAGTCAATCGCCATGTGATGTTCCAAGAGCGTGATGTTGGAATGGCGCGCCACTGCGGCGAGCAATGTTTTTTCAACTTCAAATCCGGTCCTGTCTTGTGCATGCAAAATGCGGCGCTTCGAATGCCCACCCTCTTTTCCTAAATCTGGCTGACGATGCCCGGCCTCGTCTCGCCTTTCATCAAAGTGCATTCCCAAGTTCATCAGCTCTGCAATCCTCGCTGGGCCCTCTGCCACAACCGTCCTCACAGCTTGCTCGTTACAAAGACCATCTCCCGCAATCATCGTGTCGCGCACATGCGCCTCGAGCGAATCTTCATCGCTCGTCACGCAGGCGATGCCGCCTTGTGCCCAAGCGGTGTTGGAATCGGCCTTAGATTTTTTGGTGACAATCGCAACAGAACCTTGTTCTGCCGCTTTCAAAGCAAACGTTAATCCGGCAATGCCGCTGCCGATGATGATGTGGTCAAATTGCTGCACAAAAAATTAGTCGAGAAGTTTTCTCAAACGTTGAGTAAGCACAGGCAGATTCGATTGAGCTAATGCCCAGATTACCTCATCATCAATCAGGTCATATCCGTGAACAAGTCGATGCCGCAACCCGATGACCTTCCATAATTCAGGAATATCTAATTCAAGATCTTCTTTTTCATTGGAAGCTAAATTAAGAGCTTCACCAACTGCAATTAATTGTCTTTCTACAGCAGAACGGAGCAATAAATCATTCTTGAAATATTCCTCTGTTTTTTCTTTTAAAAATTCACTAACAGAATCTGCTGCCATCAAGGCATCAACCAACAGTTTTTGTATTGGTGGCGTCATAGATGAGTATTTTTGAATTTTCAACAATTTGTCGGAAAATATAATTTTTCATAGCTCCTTCAAAAACAATATCAACAGGGCGTTGCCATGTTTTTTCTAACCCCTCAATCAAATTAAAATAGCGATTTCCAAGATTTTTTTTATCACTAGAAAACTTCACCAAACAATCAACATCACTCGTTTCAGGTGAAAAATCTTTTGTCGTCGCTGAACCAAACAAGCTCATCCGCTCCACTCCCTGCTGCTCACATAAAGCGCGAATCTCTGGAAGAACGTTGGCAACCTCAGGTGCAATCATGAGAGGCATCATAAATTAATATCTTTGATTTCTCAACTATTTTGCGAAAGGCATCATTTTGCAGAGCGCTTTCGAAAACAACTTCCACAGGTCGATGACATGCTTTTCCGAGCGCCCCGCCAAGACCTAAAAAACGCTCGTTGAGATTTTCGTGCTCGTTAGAAAATTTCACCAAACAATCGACGTCGCTCGTTTCGGGAGAAAATTTTTCTTTATTGGTCGCCGAACCAATTAAGCTCATCCGCTCGACACCATACTGCTCACAGAGCGCGCGAATCTCAGGAAGAATTTTTTTGACTTCTGGAACAATCATGAAGCATGCAAAGCTATATTATCAATCAGCCGCGTCTCTCCCAATTTTACGGCAACGAACAAGCGCGGCTTGGAATTTTCTGAAATTTCTGAAAGCGGAGCGAGCGTCTCTTCGTTCATGATTTCAATGTAATCGATCATGGCCCCAGGAATGTCTTCTAGAGCCATGCGCGCAGCCATCAACAAGATCGCAATATTTTTTTCTCCAGTTGCCCTTGCAGCAGCAACAGCTTGGAGTGCTTGGTAAATTTTAGGAGCCACCGCACGTTTTTCGGGAGTGAGGTAGGCATTACGAGAACTCATCGCAAGACCATCTTTCTCACGCACGGTGGGATGTCCTATAATTTCTATTGGAAAGTTGAGGTCGTGAACAAAGCGCCGGATGATGGCGAGTTGTTGCCAATCTTTTTCTCCAAAAATGGCAATATTAGGAGCGACGATGTTAAATAATTTTGCAACCACCGTTGCCATGCCTGAAAAATGCCCAGGCCGCGACGCACCACAAAGTCTTTGAGAGAGTTGTGTCTCGCTGATTCTCACAGAAGCATCAGCCGCATACATCTCTTCAACCGTAGGATAAAAAAGAAAATCAACATTTTCTTTTTCGCAAAGAGCCACATCAGCAGCCAGCGTGCGCGGATAGCAAGAGAGATCTTCATTCACTCCAAATTGGATGGGATTGACAAAAATAGAAACCACGACCGTTGCAGAAGGATCTGCTATTTCGCGCGCTCGACGGATCAAGGCTGCATGGCCTTCGTGTAAGGCTCCCATCGTGGGAACCAAAACGTGCTGTTGTGCTACTTGACGCGACCATTGTTGCATGGCCTGAGACGGCGCAACAATTTTCATGAAATTTAGTGCGCGGGAGCTGGTGGTGCTGCTTGCGGTGCCGCTTCGATAGCTTTTGTCATCGGAGGAGGGGTCTTTAACAACTGTTTCTGAACCGCTGTCTCTCCGCTGGAGCGCTTCACGTACAAAATAGAAATCACAAGCGTCAGGAGAAAAAAGAGTCCACCCAACCAAACGGTAAAACGACTGAGGACATTGGTCGTCTCAGCACCGAAGAGATTATCGGTCATGCCGCCGCCAAAAGCAGCACCGAGCCCTTCGCTCTTAGGACGCTGCATGAGCACGACCACAATCATCAACAAGCAAACAATAACAAGACAGGTTGTCAAAAACGGGAGAATGAACCACATAGGAGGTGAAGACTAACGAGTAACGAGTAGCGAGTAAAGTAGAAAGCGTGGAGGAACTTATCTTGACCAGGAGCATTTCACGTGTTTTGATACACAGGGGTCTATTAAAAAAGTTAGTACTTAAAAATAGCCTACGGCAAAACCATGTAGCGTGCCACGAGATTGAACTCACGGCGCTGTGCTGATAGAGGCAGGGAATGGGTATG
>JAPLTJ010000057.1 GCA_026398175.1 Verrucomicrobiia bacterium
ATTTAAAACATTTGCTTCTTGAAGATCTTTTGTAAAATTCATCAAACTTTTTTACAACAACGATCGAAATACGTCTATCTTTTTTTAAAAGATTATTTATCCATCAGCTTATTATGACTTTGACCGAGGTCTTCCTGTATCTTGAAAACGAGTTGATATTCTGATAAGAGCATTTGCCAAAGAAATTCCATGCATCAATGAGATAGGCCAAAAACCTATTGCATTGCAATACACTTTACCCTACCATGCAATTCGTAGAACAGTCTCACTTCACAAAAACAATTCAACGATTTTCTGATCATGACTGCTCTCTCTTTCAAGATGACTTAGTCGCTTATCCCGAGCAAGGCGATCTTATTCGAAATAGCGGCGACTTTCGAAAAGTCCGAATGGGCTTTCCTAGTCTTGGAATCGGGAAGAGTGGCGGCGCACGTGTGATTTACCTTTATGTACCAGAACAAGAAACAATTTACCTCGTGATGATTTATGGAAAAAGTCAAAAAAAAGATCTTATTAGAGAAGAAGAAAATAGCCTCAGGAAAGCTGCCGACGAAATCCGAAGTTCTCACAGCTCTTGATGAGATGGAATTCAGTAGCGAGGCGTTAGTTTCCGCTGCTCAAGAAATCGCTGATGTTGTCTCTGGGCGAAAAAAAATGACTTTGCGGAAATTTCAGCATGCCTCCAATCCTGAGATGAATCCTCAAGAAATTTCCTTGATTAGGAATGAACTCAATGTAAGTCAGGCGGTCTTTGCTTCTTGTCTTGGCGTTAGACCTGCTAGCGTTATGAGTTGGGAATATGGAACCCGACAACCGTCAGGCGCCGCGAGAAGGCTGCTATCAATCGCTAAAAAAAATCCAAAAATTCTTTTAGAAACTTAACTTTTTGCCCCAACCCTTCATTCTTGACCCTTGGGCCTTCACTCTTTACCCTTTACTCCTCAACCTCAACCCTGACCTAACGTGGAAATTAAAGAAATACGGACGCTGATTGACCTCATGAAAAAGAACGGCTTGGCCGTCTTTAAAATGGAGGAAGGCGATTTTAAAATCACGCTTAAGACTCCAGAAGGAGCAAGCGGCGGAACATCTACCACCTTTGTTCAAGGGCATCATAGCGCTCCAGCAGGCCCGATGGCAGCTCCTGCTGCAGCCCCAACAACAGCTTCCACTCCTGAAGCGGCACAAGATTGGCAAGAAGTTCGCTCTCCAATGGTCGGAACTTTTTATACTGCCTCCTCTCCTGAAACTCCTGCTTTTGTTCAAGTCGGCAGCACCATCACTGGTGAAACAGTCGTCTGCATTATTGAAGCGATGAAAGTCATGAATGAAATCAAGGCTGAAATTTCAGGAACGATTGTCGAGATCGTTGCTGAAAATGGAAAGCCAGTTCAATTTGGCGATGTCCTTTTCAAGGTGAAATAAGGCTAAAGGCTGAGGGCTAAAGGCTGAAGGAATTTTTGATTCGCTTATCCTTTTGAAACTCAGAACCATTTTTTCTTTTTTGAAATCCAATACGTTATTGAATTACCACATCTTAATCATGCTCTCATTCCTCCAGCCTTCCGCCTTTTCTTTATGATTAAAAAGATCCTCATCGCTAACCGTGGCGAAATCGCCCTCCGTATTATCCGAGCCTGCAAAGAGCTTGGCATCAGCACGGTCGCCGTCTACTCCGAACCCGACATTCATTCCCTTCATGTGCAATTTGCCGATGAGGCCATTTGCATTGGGCGTGCTCCAAGTAGCGAAAGTTATTTGAAAATCGATCGGATCATTAGTGCTGCCGAAATTTCTGATGTCGACGCCATTCATCCTGGCTATGGTTTTCTTGCTGAGAATGCTCATTTTGCCGAGATCTGCGCCTCCGCCAACATTAAATTCATTGGACCTTCGGTCTCCGCCATTAAAATGATGGGAGACAAAAATAGCGCTCGTGATGCCGCTCGCAGAGCAGGCGTTCCTATTTCTCCAGGCAGCGATGGGATTGTAGAAAATGAAACTGAGGCCCTCAAGATTGCTCGCAAAATTGGTTTCCCTGTCATGATCAAAGCGGTGGCTGGCGGCGGGGGCCGCGGCATGCGGATTGCACGCAACGATGGAAGTCTTGTTCAAGGATATCATCAAGCCAAGACCGAGGCAGAGAATGCTTTTGGTAATGGTGCTGTTTACATTGAAAAGTTTATCGAAAATCCGCGTCACATTGAATTTCAAATGTTCGGCGACCAACATGGGCGCATCGTGCATTTGGGGGAACGCGACTGTTCCTTGCAGCGTCGCAATCAAAAGATCATCGAAGAATGTCCTTCTCCGATGATGACGCAAGATCTCCGAGAGAAGATGGGAGCAGCTTCAGTAAAACTTTGTGAAATGGTCGGCTATGAAAATGCCGGCACGATTGAGTACCTCGTCGATGAAAAAGGAAATTTCTACTTCATGGAGATGAACACCCGGATTCAGGTAGAACATCCGGTGACCGAAGAAGTCTATGGCTGCGATCTTGTCAAACAGCAGATTCAGGTCGCGGCAGGAGAACACCTCTCTGACTACGTTGTGAATGCGAAGCCCCGACTCCATGCAATCGAATGTCGTATCAACGCCGAAGATCCTGAGCGCAACTTCCAACCATGCCCCGGAACGATTGAGGCCTACTACGCTCCAGGCGGCCGTGGCATCCGCATCGATTCGCATGCCTACGCTGGTTACCCGATTCCACCGCACTACGATTCCATGATTGCTAAAATCATTGCGACAGCTTCGACTCGTCAAGCTGCGATCAATCGGATGAATCGTGCTCTCGGCGAATATCTCCTCGAAGGAATCAAGACCACCATCCCTCTTCAACGAAGCATCATGCGCGATGTCGAATTCCGCCGTGGCAATTATCACACGGGATTTTTGGAACGGTTCTTGGAACATGGTGTTCCCGAATTGAAGGATTAACCCGGATATTTCATACACTTCGTGACGAGACGCTGTGCGAAGGCTGATGGGACAAGGCACAACTTGAATTTTGACGCTGGGCTGTATGAGTACATACCGCTCAAGTCCAAATTCAAGTTTAACGCAGTATCTATCGGCCTTCCCGCAGGTCGCAGTAGATGGGTATGAAATATCCGGGTTAGCTCTCTTTTTCTTTCACCCGCCGCTGGCAAGCTTCGAATAATCTTTCCGAAAAAGAGCGCTGATGGCTTCCATTGAGCCATTCCATCGGGGTTCCATGCCAAAAAGGATGGTAAACAATAATCCCCTTTTTATTGAGGATGGCAGCTGTATAGCTAAAATCGGAACTGCTCATGACTAAAAGATCAGCTGTTGCCATAGCGAGCAAGGTTTCAATGGGATCTCCATTGATGCATTTTTTTAAGTGAGGGAGCTGATCAAATTCTTTGATGTCATTAGCCTCAGGAGCGATCATGACGTCTTTCGTGATTCTTGTTGCCATTCCATGATAATCAGACGTCACCATAAAGGGCGCTGAAGGAAGCTCGGTATAAAGTTCGCAAACAAAAGAAATACCGAGTCGTCGCAATGTTTTTATAATTCGCCGTTTCAAAAGTGAAGTGCAACACTCTGCTCTGAAAAGCTAGCATTATGGGTTACTCAAAGGTGTGTTACTTTTTGTTAGGTTAGACTTGAGGGTAGGAACAGGAAAGCGAGCAGGCAAGGAAGAATTAGATGGC
>JAPLTJ010000077.1 GCA_026398175.1 Verrucomicrobiia bacterium
AGATCGTTTGTCTCTGGTTACATGATGATAGCCTCTGGCCATGATAATCTCCTTGGTTTTGACACCTTAAAGATTACCATCATCATGTAGCCTTTCTATTTTTTTTCACGTGTTGCACTTCGCGGTTGAAAGGGCCACATTTCCAAAACAGCTGCAATATTTTTAAAACGCTCTCAGCCTAATTAGTGCTCGGTGTAGCAGGCGGGACGCCGGGAGTAGAGTAATAAGAAGTCCCATCGTCACCTACTGCTACAAAGCCACATTGATTGGCTGCGACGATTCGGACCGGCTGTGGGAAAAAGTCGGCAGCAAACATGATATTATAATTGAGGATTTTAGAATCAGAGAAAAGAGAGAGGGGCGCTCCTGTATTTAAATTATACCCAACTGCAACCCAATTTTGTTGGTACGAAGCAAATTGGAAAACGCTGATCAGTGGGAGCGAGGGATCAGTGACAGCAAGGCCGTTGAAATTAGCTTCTCCTAGGTCGATGGAATCATGATAAGCATAACAGACTCCTGACAAGGAATCGTTCACCAAGAAGGTTTTGTTGTCATAGATCAATAATTGATTTCTCATAATGCGATAGGGAATGGAATAGCTCCAAGTTTTCCCATCAGAGGAGAGAAGAGAACCAAGCACAGGCATGGTTGCGAATGTTAAAAATCCATAAAGGCGTGATGAATCAAGTCCTTGTTCTGGTGGCAAGACGACGCACATCTGAAATTGATAATCAACAGTAGCGCCAGCAGGAGCAACGTTGGTATAAACAATTTTTCGCGGCATCATAGTTGGAGGAGATGTTTCAGCCCAATTAACTCCATCAGTGCTGATGGCTACGGCACCATCTTTTCCAGTCATAATGCCCATCTGGTCAGAAAAGGCAGCGTTATCATAATGACCTTTCCCTGCAAACACCAAGCTTTGAGACCATGTTCTCCCATTGTCTGCGGAGGTTGCAACAACAGGCGCTCCGCTGGAGCGATCCGTTCCCATCGCTACAAAATGACCAAGGCCGTATTGAAGGTTTGTCGCGCCAGTATTAATAAAACAATATTTTTTTTGCCATCCTAATTTCAGATTAGCATGATCTAATAAATATAAATTGTAAGCATGATTGCTATCACTCGCAACAACTACGAAATCGCTGCTGTTGGGATCCGTAGAGGCAGCAATGGCAAGAGTGTTAGCTGGAAGTTTGTTTTGAAGATCCAGCGTTTGCCATCCCATCGCTGTTACGCCGTTGGGGAGCAAAGAGAGACCGAAGCTGCTTGAGGCTGAGAAGAGCAAAGCGCAGATGATGGCGAAGAGGAGATGAGTGTTTATTTTTGTTTTCATAAAATTTTGTAATCAGAAGAAGAGAATGGCCACAAAGAACACAAAGAAACCAAAGAAAGAGGAGCTTGTTTTTAATTCTTAGAATTTTTTTATAAAAAAATTCTTCTTTGGTTTCTTTGTGTTCTTTGTGGCTAATTTTTCTTATTGCTTTTCAACTGCTGCACAGCAGCTCTACTTTTTCAAAAAGATGGATAAATCGAATTTAGTTAAAGCGTCTAAGGAGACTTGACGTAAATCAGGAGTATTATTGACGCGTGCATAAAGCTTTGAGCCTGGGGCATTTATTGGAGTGCCGAATAAGACTTCGGAAACGACATAATCACCAGCATCATGATCCGGTGTGTTTTCAGAAAGATGGGCAGTAAAACGGATGCTAGCAATCGCGTCGGAGGGAGGATCGAGGCCTAAGTCTTTGAGAAGTTTTGGGGTTGCTGCTTCAAAACTAAGAACATCAATTTTCTCAAGCGTATCAACAAACCGTTGTACGTCGCTTCCCAAAATAAAACAGGTACTGCTTCCTTCGGTTACCCAAGCATCTCCACCTCCTAATTGATGCCTCAAAGAAATAGTGACATCTTTTTTTGTAATCGTGATTTTATCGATGCCATCAAGGTTAACAGAAAAAAGCTGATGATCTCTCAAAAGATCAGGAGGAATCATAAAGACTTTTTCAAGGGCAGCAGATACTTTGAAAACAGCTTTTCGAGCCGAGGAACGGACATAAATAGTAGGCATGGTAAAAGCATCTTTTTCTGTCGAAACATTGCCGAGCCAGAGATGAATAGGAAGTTGATTCAGCTGTTGAAACAAGGTGATTTCAGTACGCGGTTGATCTAATCCATACTGAGCAAGATCGCCATCATCGGCTCGTACTCTTGCGATGATTGGGGCTTGGAGAAGAGGAGTAATCCAGTCTTTTAACGCACGATCATTGACATTTGATTCTGTCGGTTGCTCCATGCGCCAATGGTCTTCAACAAAAACAAGAGAGAGGTTTCCTAGTTCTTGATGGAGTTGTATCGTTCTTAGTTGATTAAGTTGTAGGGTGGTTAGCAAATGATCACGAAAATCATCATGGGGGCGAAAAGCTTGGTCTGCTAGTGCAGAAGGAATAATAACGACGCTACGTTTATTATTAACTTTAGCAAAAATGGATTTCTCGCCGACAGCTTCATTGCCAAAATAGATGATCTGGTCTGCGACTCCTTCTTGATGAAAGGTGATCGAGCGGCGCGGATTTTGTAGGCCGAGCGCAGAAAGGCTGCGGTTATTTTTTAGCTCTTTAAAATGAAGGAGGTCAAAGGGCTTGAGCGTTGAGGCTAGCATGAGGAGGAGATTGACCTGCTCGTCATCGGCATGATCAGGTGGAGTTGTCGAAACATTCCAACCATTCTCCTGTTGTTTGAAAGAAAAAGAATTATTTCCATCCGTGATGATAATGTCAGTAACTTTGCTCGGGTCGATTTGCAGCAAGTGGGTATCAGCAGTTAAGTGAAAACTTTTTTCAAAAAAGCGGAGCCAAATAAAGAGGCCCAAGACGACACAAAAGAGCGCTAAAAGACTTTTAAATTTCATGGTTGGGTTTTTAAAGTTACCACTCTGAAAGCTTGATAACAATTGGGTGCACAGGCGAAGTAACGGGTAATGGGTAACGAGTAACGGGTGAATATGAACAGAAAAAATTCATCAATTTGGTAAAATTAGAATGTTGCGATACGATTGTTTTATTTGAATTTGCCGAAGGCAATTAATTTTCACTCGTTACCCGTTACTCATTACTTTGCCTGTAGCTGCATCGAGTCTCAAAGGAAAATAAAATATTCATTTTCAAAAATTATTCACTTGAGAACCCTGGTTATGAACGGCGCCTCCAAAAAATAGCCAATCCAGCAAGAGCTCCTAATAAAGGAATGAAGAGCATGCACCAAAGAACTATTTGCTGCATCTGTTCTTCATGAAGGTTCAAGGTGAAGTAAGCTTTCATTTTAGCAGTATTGCCAGTCAGCTGCACGCGGTCAATGAGTCCGTTAAGAGAACTGGAAAAAAAATCGAGGCCAACGGAGCCAATGTTTTTATCCTGAATAAAATCGCTATTGCCAACAACAATCATGCGAGCAGCACTCACAGCGACCCGATCATCATGCAGGGCTCCTAAATCTGCAATGGCGGCAATGATGAGCGGGGGAGATAAATCTTTTCCTTCAATAAAAGAGAGGTCTTTGCCAACTTCATGCTCTGCTTTTTTGCAGCCCCAGAAGCCAGGTGCAGCCTCGATCAAAGGACGGCGTTGAGACTGCTTGGGGGCTTCTATTGCTGTTGAGTTAGTGCTGGCAACTTCAACTGGTAGTGGCAACTGCTGCGAAGCGATATCTAAAGACTCTGTCGGGCCTGCAAAAACAATATTGAGGTCCAGAAATTGTTTGGTGAGCTCACAGCCCGAAATAAAAATGCCGATAACATCATGAGAAGATGCCGCTTCATTTCCTGAAGGATAAGATGGCAAGAGAGAATCTCCTCGTGGCAAGATTCCTGCTGCTTGAGTGATCTGTAAAAGATGGGGGGTCTCGATGGTGGGATCGAGTAAAATAAAAAGCCGTCCCGAGTGGCTCCAATATTTTTGTAACACCTCCGCTTCTTCTTGCGAAAGATCGTACGCAGCTCCCAAGATCATGACTAAAGCAGCATCTTCAGGGATCTGCTGTTGCGTCATTGCGAGATTCAGGGGCTGAACATTGACATGTTGATGTTGAAGATAACGGCCGACAACCTCTAGCGGCGCTGTTCCTGGAACTTTTTCGCCATGGCCTTGGAGAAAGTAAATTTTTTTAAGAGGGATCTCGCTTAACTCAATGAGCGCGGCATTGATGACTTGTTCGCCGCGGAAGGCAATGAGACGAGGAGGCTCATTATGAGCTGTATTCGTGTGATCATAGTCACCCAGTTCCTTAAAAGGAATGATTTTGGTGTGATCCATGTAATCAATGATGATGGCATTTTCATTGGGGTTGAAACGATAGTGTTGCTGAAGGTTGCGAGCACGCGCCAAATCCTTGATGGGATTAAGATATTCAACGATGAGATTTTCTCTCCCCTTGATTTGATATTCCTGCATCAGTGCTTCTAAATCCTCGAAGAGTTCTGACCCTTCTGTTGAGGAGTTGGGGGAAAAGTAGATGATCATGCGGGCAGGTCGCTGAATCCCTGAAAAGAGCACGGAGCCTTGGTCCGAAAGGGAAAAGCGATGCGAACGAGAAAGGTCTCGCCGAACATAGTGGCGCGACGCCAGCTCATTGAGGCCGATGAGCAGCAACAGTGCTAATAAAATTTTAGTGAAAAAATGCCAGGGCATTAGTTTGTTTTATGGCGACACTGTTTGAAAATAGAAACAGTGAGAAAAAGAGTAAAGCCGGTCATGCTTAAATACCAGACAATCGGGCGTGTATCAATAAGTCCTCGTGAAAAAGTGGTCATGTGTTCCATCGGAGAAAAACGAGTGACGAAATCGCGCATCACCGGAGAATGAGTTCTATGAAGAAACGTCATCATTCCAATAAAAAAGAAAAGCACCATGAGCGAGCAAGAAACGATTCCAGCAATGAGCTGATGAGAGGTCATCGCAGAAGCAAGGCATCCGAGTGAAAGATAAAACATTCCGATGAGCAACAACATGCCATAGGCGCCCAGATAGGCTCCGTAACTGGCTGCAGCGATTTGATGAGCAGAAGGCCAGAAGAGAATAAAATAGAAAAGAGTAGGAGCCCAAAGAAGGAGAAAGAGCAAGAGGGCAGCAAAAAATTTAGCTAAAACAATAGCAGCGTCAGTAACGGGGGCCGTTACGAGTGTTTCCATGGTTCCAAGACGATACTCTTCTGCAAAAAGATGCATCGTTAGCAACGGAATGAGCAATAAAAAACTCATCCAAAAAAAGAGGGTATTAAAAAAAACTTCTACGATGGAAGTTTCGGAAGGCCCATGATTTAGGGCGTTGACGCCTGCGCAAAAATTGAATCCCGTCAGGAGTAAAAAAAAGAAAAATAAAACAGTTGCTCGTGGCGTGCGAAAATAAGCAGCCACCTCACGTTTCCAAAGAATCCAAAAAGAGCGCATGGGAAGAAGAAGTTGTCGGTTGTCGGTTGTCAGTAATAAAGTAACTCTTCTAGCTTAATTTTACCTGTACCAACGTCATTCCTGCGGACGCAGGTTGTTAGTTTGCTGGGTCCTCGCCTGCGCGAGGAGGCGATACAGGGCTGATGTTTTATAAAATAAAGTCTAGTCTTTTTCTTTCAGAAATTTTTTTTAATTATTAGTTCTCTATTTTTGTACAGACGGCCGCTGGATTCCAGCGTTCGCTGGAATGACGAAGTGTGGTAAGGTGATTTTATTTTTCTGGTGGAGCAGTAGAAGAGAGGTCAATTTTTTTAAGTTCTTCCGGCGTTCCGAAAAAAAAGATTTTTCCATCGTGCAGGAAAAGAAGACGATGGCAGATAGCGAGTGCTTCTTGTAGATGATGCGTGGAGAGCAAGACGGTATGCCGTTGAGCGAGGCCTTTGATGAGATGGGAAATCTGCTGTTGTTGAGTCAGGTCAAGGCCGATGGTGGGTTCATCCAAAAGCAAGAGAGGGGGTTCATTAACAAGAGCGTCTGCTAATCCAACGCGCTGGCGATAGCCTTTGGAAAGCGATCCTATCAGTTTTCGTTCTACTGAATGAAGAGCGCAGAGATCAATAACATCAACCATTTTTTCTGCGATGCGTCGTGAAGGAACGCCTTTGAGAGCCGCTCGATAAGCGAGGTATTCCTTGACCCTCATTTCAGGATAGAGGGGGGCTCCTTCGGTAAGATAACCGAGACGACGACGAACATCACGAGGATGTTGCAAAAGATCAATGCCATCAATGGTGATGGTTCCAGCATCAGGAGGAAGGTATGTGGAAAGAATTTTTAAGAGCGTACTCTTTCCTGCTCCATTAGAGCCCAAGAGGCCGATGATCTCTCCTTTGCGAACATGAAAAGAGATCGCGTTGAGGGCTTCAACGGAACCAAAATTTTTGGAGAGTGATTCAACGGCGATCATACAAGCCCAGGTTATAGGTTACAGGTTACAGGTGACAAGTAGAGTATGTTGCCTATAGCAAAATATTTTTTTGCTCGTTTATTATTTTTGGACAGACGTTCTACGTCACCGTATGAGTCAGGGAGAGATAGTACAAGTAGGAAAGGATGCCGAGCGCGAAGGGGACAAGATGCATGCCAATCGAGTAACAAATGCCATTGCGCATATTTATGAAGCTCTCTTGATTGAGATATCGAGCGACATATTTTCCATAACAACTGCGTGCTCTTAAGGCTGTTCTTTCGTTTTCAATAAAAGTGCGAGCTTTTTCTAACGTGAGGAGAGGTGCTTTTGAAGTAACTTGGAACGCCTCGTCAAATTTATGCAGAACCTCATTCATCTGCTCGTTGGTGAGGAACGCTTCAGGAAATGCTTTCTTGAGAGTCTCTCGCACATATTGGAAACCGGCTTCACGTTGACGCAGAATTGCTGTGGCAAGCTCTTCGTCGGGCAGATTGAGAGGCTTTTTACTAAAGGGATTAAAATTGAGAGTGGCTTGATCTATTTTGATGACTTTATCGAAGAGAGCTCTGTTGTCAGCTTCAGCCGCTGATAGCATCTGCAAAAAATCTTCATGTGACATTTTTGGATCAACAAAAAAGCTGCTGCGATATTTTGGTTGCTGATTGTGATTGAATAAGAAATCGATAATTTCTTTGACTTTGAGGGAATTGCGCATCTGTATTTTTTTCCAAAATTGTTGATCGAAATCTTTCATCACTTCGATGCTATAACTCATACAGATGGCCTGGCGTATCAAATTAATTCCTGAGGCCCATTCTCTCCGGGTTTGATCGCTATACGGTTTGGTATCATTTGGAAAAAGATGATCCAAGGCAATTTTTCCGTTGATTCCAATAACTCTTTCAGCATGGAGATTTTCGTGCAAACTCATTAGGTTTTCTAAAAAGTCTACAGGACTTTGTGGTTCGTGAAGAGGAGGGTTCATTGGGAATGCACTGCTACTAACAATATTCTTTAACTTAGCGATATCAAATTCCACAATTCTCTCTTCCATAGCAGATATCTTTTCTAAAATCTTGCTACTTAAATGATGCAAATTACCACATTGTTTTTCAATCCATGCCTCATCCTGAATTTCACGATAGGAGAGCATAGCATTGAGGAGGTGATCATGCAGTTCTTTCATCTTTCTTATTTCAGCAGTCAATTGAGATGTATCTTTAGTTTCTATTTCCGTTAGCTCGGATTCGAGCGAACCGGTTATCTCTTTTTCTGTTTCTTGGGTCTTCTCATGGATGGCTAGAGAGCTTTTTGAAGCTGCCTTGATTGTTTCTCCTTCGGGAGTCGTTTCCATGAGTAAAAACTGAGCTTTATTATGTTCGAGAAGGTCTTGAGCTGCGAGGTACCTCTCTTTGATGATAGGATCAATCCTGACTTCTTCTGAGTCGAGATGGTCAGTTGGAGAGGGATCAAGCTTTTTGATTTTTTCTGCTAGACTTTCTTCAATTTCAGCAAGCTGTTCTTTACTCATCGTAATGTAGGAAGAAGAATCATGTCCCAGGATGAATAATTGCGTGTTCCTGACGAGGTCAATGACCGCATTGATACAATGGAGCTGTTCATCGGATAACGCATCTAGGGTGCTAGACGCGATGTTATCTGGTAAAGATCTGCAGAAATCTTCTATAAAGGATCGGCCAACTTCTTGAGCCTCTTGGAGGGCCCTTTCTACTGCGACCTGCTGCTCGTGATTCCCTGTCGAAGAAGAGCGGCTAGAGTAGCCAAGAAGAGCATTCCGTTTTTTGGAAAAAGAAAGCAACCATTCCAATTCAAGAGGATAAGAGGAGACCTTCTCTTGCGATAAGATGAATAATTTTTGATGAAGGACCTTTTCTCTTGCGATAAATTTTTCATTGGATGAATAAAAAAGAGAGAAGCATCCTTTAGGGGAGAAACGTTCTTGAGTAAGTTGTTGTTGGGCTGTACGAATTCCTTTAAGTGCTTCTTCTTGCGTAGCGTGAAGTGCTTCAATGCCTTGATATACCTTTTCTCGATCTGAAAAATCTTCGAGAGCATTTTGTTCTTCTTGTAACGAAGGGTGCTTTTCAAAAAGGCTCTGAGCAAGTCGAGTTCGGCTTGTCGCTGTCTCTTCTTCTATCTGCTTACGATCACTAGTGAGTTCAGTGGTCAATTGTTGCTGAAGAGGAGGTCGGGCGATGGAGGATTTTATCTGAGAAGACTGTCGTCTCGGATTCCTTTTGTTAGATGTGCATGCGTCGCTATCAATAAAACCGGAACGATCAGGAGAGCCTAGCTCGCTGGGGCCATCGTCTTCTGCACCCTGAACATTCCGTCGGTTTTGTTCAGTTGTGACCGCGACACTTTGACTGTTTCGATCAGGAGTTCTGTCAGAGCGTTCAGCCGGCTTTCCGCTTCGAATCATTCCCCATAACGGCACTTCCATTCGAACAAAGAGAAGCATTGTTATGGCGGCCAACAGCACATTGGAAGATCGGCGAGTTCTATGAAGGGAGTTCATAAATGATGGTAGTAATAGGGAGAGAAAAGTCAACTGAGATGAGGTCGCAGCAGCCAGGAAGCCCTCGGTCAAAGTCATAATAAGCTGATGGATAAATAATCTTTTAGAAAAAGATAAACGTATTTCGATCGTTGTTGTAAAAAAGTTTGATGAATTTTACAACAGATCTTAAAGAAGCAAATGTTTTAAATCGAATAACGATTAGAGTCATTGATGAAGAGGGAGCCGAGCGAGCGAGATTTGATGAGCTTCTGCGAACTAATACCATCTCCCCAAAATAAGAGGACCATCTGACTTGTTATTTTGGCGCTGAGCTTCGTTGTCAGATCTGGCGTTATGTTCGCATAGCGCTGCACTCTTCCTCCTTGCTCAACACCAAACTTCCAGCGTCTTATAGTCC
>JAPLTJ010000085.1 GCA_026398175.1 Verrucomicrobiia bacterium
CATACCCATTCCCTGCCTCTATCAGCACAGCGCCGTGAGTTCAATCTCGTGGCACGCTACATGGTTTTGCCGTAGGCTATTTTTAAGTACTAACTTTTTTAATAGACCCCTGTGTATCAAAACACGTGAAATGCTCCTGCGTGAAATGCTCCTGGCGTGAGGTCTACGATTGACAACTTTTTTAGAGCAAGGCACTCTTGTCTCTTCTAAAATTTAAAAAAATATGTTTTCCAAAATTCATCACACACTTTTTATTCTTGTCGCTTTCTTTTTCTTCGGTGCTTTAGGAGCTCATGCCGAAATGAAGATTGGTACGGTTGATATGAATCGTATTTTTACGGAGTATAAAAAGACGAATGAGGTTAAGGCCAAGTACACTGCTTCAGGCGAGGCTATTGAAAAAGAGCTCAATGAGCGTGCTACTGATCTCAAAAAGAAAATGGATGAGATTAATCAAATGACTACCGCCATTGAGAAATCAGATCTTCCCAAAAAGGAATTAGACGTTAAGAAAAAAGAGTGTGAAGACAAAATCGATAAAGCCCGCGCTCTTGATCGTGAGCTTGTAGAGTATCGGTCCGCTAAACAAAAGAAACTTCAAGATGAATTCTTGGGCATGCGACAAGGAATTATTGATGATATCATGAAAGTGATCAATGATCAGACCAAAGTACGTGGTTTTGATATGGTCTTAGATAAATCGGGACTCAGTGCAGGTGCTGTTCCAGTGGTTCTCTTTGCCCGTCCTGACCTCGATATCAGCAATGAGGTTCTGGTCGTGTTGAATAAGCAGGTAGCATCTAAGTAGAGGGTTAGAAACAATCGCAGAAGAACAATTGCTACTAGCTTGGTTTTTGCTACACTAGCGTCATTCCAGCGGACGCTGGAATACAGGCGACTGTCTGTATAAAGGGCGAAAGCTAACAATTAAAAAGTCTCAAAGAATTTTCCTGAAAGAAAAAGAAATGAGACTTTATTTTATGGGATCATCAATTCTGTATCGGCGGCCTCCTGGATTCTAGCGTCCGCTGGAATGACGTTTGGTAGAATTGTTAAATAGTATTGAAATAAGATAATCCTGTTTTTTTAGAAATAAATCGACAACCTGCCGTTTGTTATCTGCAACCTTTCCCATGAACTTACAAGAAATTCTTCACCTCATTGATGGCACAACCTCCTCGAATTCTCTCGAACTAGAAATTAGTGGCTTTGCCTCCTTGCGAGATGCTCAAGCTGGGGAGCTCAGTTTTTTTTATTCGCCTCGTTATTTACAAGAACTGCGTCAGACCAAGGCTGCGGCTGTTTTTGTGCCACTTCATTTTGAAGAGGACCATTCTTCTGTCCTGATTAAAGTGAAAGATCCTTCAGCCGCTTTTGATTGCATTATTGCAGCGCTAGCAAAACCTGAGGAGTATCGGCCGAAGCCAGGAGTTCATCCTACAGCCCTTGTTGCGTCGACTGCTAAGATTGGTTGCGATGTCTCCATTGCTGCTTATGCAGTGATTGAGGAAGATGCTGTCATTGGAGATCGGACGATTGTTGGAGCACACACTTTTATTGGAGCGCATACTAAAATTGGAGAAGATTCATTCTTTCATCCGCATGTTACGGTGCGCGAACGGTGCCTGTTAGGAAATCGTGTCATCTTGCATCCAGGAGTCGTCATTGGATCTTGTGGTTTTGGTTATGATTCAAAAACAGGGACGCATCAAAAAATTCCTCAAATTGGGATTGTCCAGATTGAAGATGATGTTGAGGTGGGTGCTAATACAACGATCGATCGAGCGCGTTTTGGAAAAACAAAAATTGGAAAAGGAACTAAAATTGATAATCTCGTTCAAATTGCGCACAACGTCGTGATTGGGCCTCACAATATTATTTGTGCTCAGGTCGGTATTTCTGGGAGTACGCGCACAGCAGCTTATGTGACCTTAGCAGGCCAAGTCGGCCTTAGTGGACATATCGAAATTGGGGAACGAGCGATTATTGGAGCTCAATCAGGATTGAGTAAAAATGTTTTGCCGGGAGAAATCGTGATAGGTTCTCCAGCAAAATCGATGAAAACTTGGAAAGAAAATAATTTTTACATTCATCAGCTTGGAAAGCTTTTTGATCGAGTGAAAGAGTTGGAGAAAAAAAGAGAAGGAAATTAACCGCAAAGAACGCAAAGAAAATTTTAAAATTTTTTTCTTTGCGTTCTTTTATTTCTTTGTGCTCTTTGCGTTAAAATTTTTCCAAATTGAATGGTTGCTATGAAAAAAATTTCAAAACTTTTTCAAAGTTCGGAGCGACCCGAAAACCATGCTGACATGGGCTTCAGAGAGGGATGGCACAAAAGAAATTATTTAACGGAAGTTATTATTCCCTCGCTCTTCAAGCCACGCCAAGGAAAGAGGGTGCCTGCAAAATTCCCTGAAATTTTACCACATCAAGTTGGAGTCACTTGGATTGGACATGCCTCTTTTTTAATTCAGACAGAAAAGAAGGCTATTTTAATTGATCCCAATTGGGCGAAGTGGTTGAAAATCGTCAAGCGGCTCCGATATCCAGGAGTGGAGTTGCATGAATTGCCAGCCATTGATCTCGTTTTAGTCACGCATGCTCATTTTGATCATCTTGATAAAAAGACGCTGCGAGCTGTGGCTGCAAATCAACCTATTGTTGTTCCCGAGCATGTTGGTGAATTGGTGAAGGGACTCGGTTTTCAAAAAATTCACGAGCTCCAACGCTGGGAATCATTCGAGTGTGATGATATCAAGATCACCTTGACCCCCTCTTTTCATTGGGGAGCGCGAATGTTGCATGACCAGCACCGTGGCTTTGGTGGTTTTCTCATTGAACATGGAGGACGTACCATTTTCCATTGTGGCGACAGTGCTTATTTTTCTGGGTTTCAAGAAATAGGGAAGAAGGCTGAGATTACTGTTGCGCTGTTGCCCATCGGCGCCTATGACACACCTACTGGGCGCGATGTTCACATGAACCCGGAAGAAGCTTTGCAAGCCTTTCAAGAATTAAAAGCGAAAATTCTCATACCGATGCATTACGGAACCTTTCCGCTGAGTTATGAACCGCTCGAGGAGCCGCCGCAACGCTTGCTTGCAGGGGCCGCTGAGAGAGGCATTGCTGATCAGGTGCGCGTGCTGCAGGAGGGGGAAACGGCAGTTTTTTAACAGGCTGAAGGCTGAGGGCTGAGGGCTGAGGGCTGAGGGCTGAGGGCGAAAGGAATCGTATTAAAGAAAGATGACCGAATAAATATTGGATTCAAAAAGTTGTATCTTTGGTTTTAACTAACATAGCCTTTAGTCTTCAGTCTATTATTTCTTTGTGTTACCTTGTGGTTAATTTTTATATTTTTTGAATATGGCTTTGAAACAAACAACAACTGTCGGTCTGGTGCAGATGCGCTGCGTCAAGGAACCTGCTGCCAATTTGAAAAACGCAGAACGCTTCATTCGAAAAGCCGCGAAACAAGGAGCTCAAGTGGTCTGTCTTCCGGAATTATTTTTGAGTGAATATTTTTGTCAAAGCGAAGATCACGCTCACTTTCAGCTTGCAGAGTCGATTCCAGGGCCAACGACAAAAAAAATGGAGGCTCTTGCTAAAGAATTGAAGGTGGTTTTGATCGCCTCTCTTTTTGAGCGTCGTGCTCCGGGTCTTTATCACAATACGACAGCGATCATCGATGCTAATGGAAAGTATCTCGGAAAATATCGCAAGATGCATATTCCTGATGATCCAGCTTTTTATGAGAAATTTTATTTTACGCCAGGAGATCTCGGCTTCCGTTCTTGGTCCACTAAGGCAGGGAATGTTGGCGTCTTGATTTGTTG
Source organism: Verrucomicrobiia bacterium (assembly GCA_026398175.1). Classification (GTDB taxonomy): domain Bacteria; phylum Verrucomicrobiota; class Verrucomicrobiia; order Chthoniobacterales; family UBA6821; genus CAIWMF01. The sequence goes on from JAPLTJ010000085.1 coordinate 3,834, forward strand.
GGATCAGTGGTATCCTGAGGCAGCTCGGCTCACGGCGCTGCAAGGCGCGGAGATGCTTTTTTATCCAACGGCGATTGGATGGCATCCTTCCGAAAAGAAAAAATTTGGTGCTAAACAACGCGAGGCTTGGCAATTGGCGCAGCGAGCGCATGCCTTAGCCAATGGTGTTTATGTCATGGGAGTCAATCGCATCGGGCATGAGGCGCCCGTGGGAGGCGCCGGTTTGGAATTTTGGGGGAGCAGTTTTATCGCAGCACCAGATGGATCGCTTTTAGCGGAAGCTTCGGTTGATCGAGAAGAAGTGTTAATAGCCACGCTCGATCTTTCTTTGATTGATACGCAGCGAACCCATTGGCCTTTCTTTCGTGATCGTCGCATCGATGCTTACGAAGGTTTGACGAAGCGTTATGGAGATATCTCTTGAAAGCAGACGGCTTTTAAACTGGATTTTTATTTTTATTGGGTGCCTTGCTAGCTACAGAAAAAGTAACGAGTAACGAGTAACGAGTAACGAGTAACGGGTAACGAGTGCAATAGTTGCCTGCGGCAAATCCAAACAAATTTTTTTCAACACAATACATTAATTTTACCAATCTGATAGATTCCTTCTGTTTATTCATTCGTGAAAGGTATATCAATCTTTTGAGGCGTTAACGTTAAAAGCAAATGTTTTCAAGCTACACTCTAGGCAGTCACGTTGCTCGGCTTGCTCATGTTGACAAGCTTGAGGGAAAATTACTGGATCAAGCATTGATAGAAATTCATCAAGCTCCTTTTTTGATTGAAAATGGAGGGCGCAATGTTGCTGCTGGGTATTTGCGAGCTTGTGGGCTTTCTTTTGGAAAGCTATATGATGCGGTGAAGGAGGATCCTCTCTATCAACAGGCATTTCATCTTATGCATGGAGGAACATTGCTAAGTGAAAGACTCCTCATGAATTTTTTTTTGCTGCTCAAATATTCCATCAAAGAAATGCCTGGAGATATCATCGAGTTTGGGAGTTATCGTTGCGGAATGGCCTTGTTTCTTGCTTATGTGGCAAGAGGTCTTGGGATCAAAGGAAAAGTTTATGCTTTAGATACGTTTGAAGGAATTCCTCATGCTGATGGTCGTATTGATTTTCATGCCTGCGGTGATTTCAAAGATACTTCTTTTGATGCTGTGAGTGAAATAATACAAACACTTCATTTGGACAATCTCATTTTAGTCAAAGGATCTTTTCAATATAGCTTTCCTAAAATTTGTTCTATGCTCCAACCTCTCTCGCTTGTTCATGTTGATGGAGTCACTTATTCTTCAGTCAAGTATGCTATCAATGCAGCGCTCCCTCACATGCATTCACGAGGAGGATATCTCGTTATTGACGATGCACTCTGTTCCTCCTGTATAGGAGCGTTACAGGCAACGGAAGAGATGGTTCAAGAATATCATCTTAATGCCGAGCAGAATTGGCCTCATTTGGTTTATCGCTATGCGCCACCTTTAAACCTAAAAACATGAAAGACATTCTTTCAAAAATTAAAATGCTGGAGAAGGTTTCTTATGGGCTAGGATTGAATGAGGCCTTAACAGAATTCCACCAAGATTTTTCCACATCCCTTGTCAAGGGTCGGAATGTGATGGCTGGTACAGCACGTGCTTGGGGACTTCAATTCGGTGAGTTGGGAAAGGCTCTTGAAAGCGATCCCGTTTATCAAGCAAGTTTCAAGCTTGGGAATAAAGAAACATTGTTACTGCCGGTCTATCTTCAAAATCTTTTTCTAATTTTGAAATATGGAATCAAAAATAGAGCAGGAGACATCGTTGAATTTGGGAGTTATCGTTGTGGAACTGCTATTTTTCTAGCGAAGGTGGCTCAGGAGCTTGGGTATACGGGAACTATTTATGCACTCGATACGTTTGAAGGAATTCCTAAGGCTAATGAGGTAATTGATTTTCATTTGAGAGGTGATTTTCGTGAACTCTCCTTTGAAGCACTTGGCGAGGTCATTAGGGAGCTTGGACTAACAAATCTCGTGCTGGTCAAAGGATTGTTTGAAGAGACACTTCCCAAACTTTTGCCTACGATGAAAAAAGTTGTGCTTGCTCATATTGATTGCGATGTGGAGGCCTCGACGCGTTATGCTATTTTAGCGATTGAAAAGCAGATGGATGCTCAAGGTTACATGGTCATTGATGATGTAGCTGCTCCTTCTTGCCTTGGGGTGATGCAGGCTGTTGAAGAAACATTACAAAAGCGAGGCTTTCATGCTGAGCAAGCATATCCTCATTTTGTTTATCGAGTGCCCGGACTTGTGACAGGTTGTAGGTAATACCATCTCCCCAAAATAAATGGACTATAAGACGCTGGAAGTTTGGTGTTGAGCAAGGCGGAAGAGTGCAGCGCTATGCGAACATAACGCCAGATCTGACAACGAAGCTCAGCGCCAAAATAACAAGTCAGATGGTGCCAAAATAACAAGTCAGATGGTCCAGTTATTTTAGGGAGATGGTATAACAGCTGACAGCTTGCAGGCAAAAGTTACACCGGCCGTTTCAATATTTAGAGCGTGTCCGGAAATAAGCTAATTTTAAAAATGGAATTTTATTTTATTTGCTAGAGCGTTTTAAACGAAGTTGTAGCCGATGCAGTGCCAGGAACGAGAAGCGCAGACCCGCAGTGTATATCTAATACTCGAGGACGCGAGCACCGGAGTGACGCCGCAATGCGCGGCTACAACTTTAGTGAAAATGCTCTAATCACACTTACAAGCTACAAAGGCTAGAGGCTAGAGGCTAGAGGCTAGAGGCTAGAGGTAATATTACTTGAAGAATTGTTTTAAATTCAAGAAGCGTTTTTTTGCATTTAATACCATTTCCATTAATTAATCGGACTATTGTGACTTGGTGCAACTCGCTCGCGCCCGCGAGGCTCGCCCTTGCGGGCTGCCTGGCGGCAGTCGATCCAGCGGCTGCCACGCCGCATGTATGTTTTGATCCCTAGCTTCGTTGTCAGAGCTTACGTTATGCTTGCATAGCGCCTCACTCTTCCGCCTTGCTAGAAACCAAAACTCCTACGTCCTATAGTCTCATTAATTAATGGAAATGGTATAATAGAAAATTACAATCGGTCAATTTAGATGAAAGTGTTGTTTTTTGCTGTTTGTAGTTGGCAGGAAAACTAGCTGAGGTTTTTTCTTCCTTCAGTCTTCAGCCTTGCAGCTCATCTAATACCATCTCCCTAAAATAACTGGACCATCTGACTTGTTATTTTGGCGCTGAGCTTCGTTGTCAGATCTGGCGTTATGTTCGCATAGCGCTGCAC
>JAPLTJ010000163.1 GCA_026398175.1 Verrucomicrobiia bacterium
AGTGTGTTGCACTTCACTTGTCAATCGAAGTGTGCTAAAAATTGCTGCTGCCCTGGTGAAAAACGGAGCTGCTTTTTAGGAAAAAAATTTTACCTTTTAAAAAATGTCAAAAATGAGCTGTTTGCGGACACGCTCTAAATATCGCTAAAAAAATATTTTTCTTTTCGTGTTGCACTTCGCGTTTGAAAGGGCCTCTTCTACAAAATCTTGATATAGGCTTTGTCCCGCAATCCCTGAATCCAGCGCTCTTGAACTTTCAACTTTTCTTGCTCAATCAGATTCTGCTCAATCTCTCGCTGCACTTCTCCATATGGCTTCACCGAAGCTTTTTTAACATCCTCTACCATGAGAATATAATACGCATTATCCAAGGCGATGACCGGGCTGACCTCTCCCTCCTTCATGGAAAACGCGATATTAGAAAGCGTGCTGTTTAACGTCTTGCGTTCTACCCAGCCCCAAGCCCCCCCAGAATCTTGCGTCGAATCTTCCGAATACATTTTCGCCATGCGATCAAATTCGGCACCTCCTGCAATTTTTTGACGAATCTCATCAGCCATCGCTTTTTTGGAAGCATCAGGATTATTGGTGTCACCCTCATGCAACACAATCATACGCAGCTTTACTTGCTCGGGCGTGGCATAGACATCATGATTTTTTTCGTAATAAGACCGAACCTTCACCGGAGAGACAATGTAGTTTTCTTTGATCTTAGAACCACGCATGATCTGGACAATGAGTTTATCTTTTTGTGTCTTCCTAAAACGAGTGAGAGAATATCCTTGAGCTTGCAAGGTCTTGAGAAAAGCGGTGCGATCTCCTCCAAATTCTTCACGAATAATTTTTTGAATGGAATCATCGATGTAATATTCAGGAATAGTAAATTCTTTTTTCTTAAATTCCTGAAGAATCAAGGCACGATCAATCAAATCCCTCATCGCTGCTTGGCGGATTTCTTTAATTTTATCCTCCAATTGTTTTCCCTGATACATTTGGGCAGCAGCTTTTTCCTGAGAGGCTACTAGTTCGCGCACTTGAGAGAAGGTAATGACCTCATTATTCACAATGGCAGCCATCCCATTGACTACCATCTCCTCTGCTTCCAATAAAGGGAGAGAGGTGATTAAGACAATAAAGAATAAAAGACAACGCCAACTTTTCATGCTCGACGACTTTACACTACCTTCAGTAAGAGTTCTACTCTCAATATTCATTATCAAGATAGTTACAACGATTCCAAAAACTCTAATATCTCTTTCAACTTTGCCGCAGGCGTTATGGAAATGAGCCTTGGAAATCGATGGTTAAGCTGCAACAAACTTCTATAACGAGTGAGCATTAACTTAGATCCTTGAGTCTCCACTTTAGTTACGCCGCACTCAGCAGCAACACGACGAATGATCTCCATCATGAGCAGATGCTGCAGCGGCTCTGGAAGAGGCCCGAAGCGATCGCGCCAAGATCGCTCTAATAATTCAAGCCTCTGACAATCAGCAGCAGCAGCAAGTTGACGATAAAGTTCCAATCGAAGAGTCACTTCTGGCAAATACTCTTCTGGAATAAAAGCTGGGAGCATCGGTTGAGAATATTTTTTCTTCTCTGCTTTTTCTTTTGCGGCATGCTCCTTGCAAACGTGCTCCCAGGCCGCAGCAGAAGGAGCCACAAAATCAAGAAAGAGTGATGCCTGTGCAGCAGGAGATTCTTTTTCTTCTTCCCCCTTCATTTGAGCCACAGCTTTATGAAGCATTTTACAATAGAGATCAAATCCAACCGCTGCAATATGGCCGCTCTGAGCTGTTCCTAGAAGATTGCCAGCTCCACGAATTTCTAAATCACGCATCGCAATTTTAAAACCAGCTCCCAGTTCCGAATATTGCCGAATCGCCTGAACGCGACGGCGAGCCTCTCCAAAGACCATCATGTTTGGCGGCAGCAGCAAATAGGCATAGGCTTTCTGCTGACTACGACCAACACGACCACGCAATTGATAAAGATCGGCCAACCCAAAACGATCGGCACGATCGATAATGATCGTGTTGGCATTGGGAATATCGAGGCCACTCTCAATGATCGTTGTCGAAACAAGAATATCAATTTCACCGCGCACAAAACGTTGCATCACCTGCTCTAGATCTTTTTCATCCATCTGACCATGACCAATCGCAATGCGAGCCTTCGGAACAAGCTCTTGAAGCCGCGTGGCCACTTTTTCAATCGTCGCAACACGATTGTGCAAAAAATAAACTTGCCCGCTGCGAGTCAATTCTTGCTCGATAGCTTTTCGAATCAAGCGTTCATCATAGGGAGCGATCAGCGTCTCAATCGCTTGGCGATTGGCAGGAGGCGTTTCTAACAAAGACATCTTACGAGCCCCCATGAGCGATAAATAAAGAGTGCGAGGAATCGGCGTTGCTGAAAGTGTCAGCATGTCAACAAATCGAAAACGCTCTTTGAACATTTCTTTATGTTTCACCCCAAAGCGCTGTTCCTCATCGACGATCACCAACCCAAGATCTTTAAATAAAATATTAGGGGACAGCAAACGATGGGTTCCAACAACGATGTCAACGGATCCTTTTCCGAGGCCTTTGGCCACCTCATTCTGTTCTGCCTTCGTGCGATAACGACTCATCAATTCCACCTTCGCAGGATAAGCACTCATCCGTTCCTTTAATGTTTGGAAATGCTGCTGCGCTAGCACTGTTGTCGGAGCCAAAAAGACAACTTGCTTCCCATCCAGAACAGCCTTGAACGCGGCACGCAAGGCCACTTCAGTTTTCCCAAACCCAACATCACCACACAAAAGGCGGTCCATCGGCACCGCTGATTCCATATCTTGTTTGATTTCGACGATAGCGCGCAATTGGTCCACGGTTTCACGATAAGGAAAATGTTCTTCTAATTCTCGTTGCCACGGCGTATCAGGGCCAAAGGCATGTCCAGAGCCAGTCTCGCGCTCGGCTTGGAGTTTTAATAATTTTCCTGCGTAGAGGAAAACTGATTTTTCAGTCTCCGCTCGCGTCTTTTTCCAACGATCATTTCCTAAAGACGATAGCGATGGAATCGCTTTTCCCACTCCGACATACCGCGAGATCTGCCATGCTTGATCGAGCGGCACAAAAAGTTTGGCCTCCTCAGCAAACTCGAGCACCAGCACCTCCGTCAGCTCGCCATAAAGGTCAGGCATTCTCTGGATGCCAGCATAATGAGCAATCCCATACTCGGCATGCACCACAAAGTCACCCTCTTCAAATTCCGTATAATCGATCATGGAACGAGCAGCACGCTGCTCTTCTCTCTTGCGATGAGAAAGGCGCCATTGCTGCTGAGCAGAACGTCCAAAAATTTCAGCCTCCGAAAGAAAAACTATTTTTGCTTCAGGAATAAAAAATCCCTCTGAAATGCTGCCAGAGCGCAACTGTAAGGAAGCGCGAGGAATTTTTTCTTTCTCTGCTAACTCGGCAAAACGTTCTCCAGCAGCTTCGGTAGTGCTAAAAAAAAGGATTTGCTGTTGTTGCTCTTGCCATTGTCGCAACTGTTTAAAAAACTCTTTGCGCCGTCCCGCTTCTATCACAAAATCACCAGCTGCAAAACTTGCAAAAGGAATGGGCAGGCAGCAGCAATCAAAATATTCATTTTGATTGCTAGTTGTCAGTTGTCGGTTGTCAGTTGTCAGTAATTCACCATCGTCATCAAAATTTTCTTGGAATAACCTTTCACTAATCCGAAGTTTACTAGCAGAGAATGAACGGACTAATTTTTCTTCCTCTTCGTTAAACTCATCTCCCAAAAGAATGATCAGATCTTCTTTTTTGATGTAGCTCGAGAGCGGCACTCCAGCTCGTTCCGCCTCTGCATACTGGATTTCACAAGATTCTAAACTTTCAGAAGAAAGTTGTGTGTCGGGATCAAAACTGCGTATGGAAATAATTTTTTCTTCATCAAATTCCAAACGACATGGGAACTGCTCTTGCCAGGCAAAGAGATCCAAAATCCCTCCTCGCAAGGCATACTCTCCTCGATGAGCCACCTGCATCGTTCGCTCCAAGCCGACCTCTTCGAGCTGCTTCGCTAATTTTCCGGGAGCTCCCTTCCAACTAATAGCAATCTTCAACACATCAGCCAACAATTCCTTAGGCGCAGGAACATTGTCTGACAGCGCTGAGATAGTCATGCTGGCAACAAAAGATTTTTCTTGAGCTACTCGTCCTACAAAAGCGAGTCGTTCGGAAACTATTTCTGGATCAGGAAGCCCAATTCCTTCTGCCGTCATACCTAATGATGGAAAAAAACAAAGTGGAGATTGCCATTCATTCCATTCCTGAAAAAACTTTTCCTGAGAACGAACATCATGGCTCAAAAACCACACTCTACGCCCCCTTCCAACTTGAGAGGCCAAGGCAGCCGCCAAGAAAGGCCAAGCTGATTTTGTTGCATGCGTGAGCGAACAGGAATGACCATGTTCTAATTTTTCAACGACTTGTTGGAGCGTTGGAACTTGCAAGGCTCGCAAGAGAAGATCGTGATGAGGCCTCGCGTCAGACATAACTCAGAAGATAATTGGAAAAGAAAAGAGAGACAACTTTCTTCCATCAAGAACGGCCACAGGCATGACGTCGAGACGTGAGTTCGTGACGGCCATCGCAACTACTTTTTCCAAATCGTTGCGCGTCACGTCAGCTTCTATCAATGTTGAAAACTCTTGTCGCACTTGATCCAGCATCACTCCATCGCGTGCGCCACGAGAGCGAGGCGGTGTTACGATACTTCCATCTTCTAACCATAAAATCACATTCGCCATCGCAGCAGAAATGAGAAAACCTTCTCGATCAAAAACGAGCCCCTCCTCTGCACCAGCCTGACGAGCTGATTCTAGGGCATTCAAATGCTCCCAATAGTTTCCTGTTTTTTCGCCCCATGAGGTTGTACCAACAGGTTGGTCCAAGGAAATGATTTTTATTCCCTCTTGCAATTTTTCTTTCGAAGGAAAATCTGCTTGTTCCCAAAATAAAAATAAATACGGCTTCGTGATCGGAGAAAGAGGCAGTCCCTCTCCCGCTGTTAAAAAAATTCTGAGCACGCCATCTTCCCAAGATTCTATTTTTAAAAAATCATGCACTCCTTGATGCCACAAAGCATCAACAGGAAAATGATGCCGAGCAGCAGCTCGCACAAGCCTTACCCAATGCTCTTCAAAAAAGAGGGCACATCCATTGCGAACAGCCAATGTTTCAAAAAGATGTTGCCCATAACGAAAGCCGCGATCACTGAGAGGAACTCCAAAGTTGCAAGGAATCATAGCATTCTCCTGCATCATCCATGAGCTGTGAGGAGATGATAATGGCACCTTTTGAAAACCAGACATACGTAAAACTAAATCGTTCCTAAAAAATTTTCACTATCAAAAGAAAAACCTGTGGCAGATAGATTGCCACAGGTTTTTGAAAATTAAGATATGTCGTTGCAGTAATCGATACTAATCCTGCATACCAGTAATAAATTCAATCTTTCTGTTCTTTAGATCTGGTGTAGTACCACCACTACCAGACCATCCCCAACATTGAATCGTTCCATCACCTAGAATTGCAGTAAAGGCACCAGTCGTTGAAGCAATCGACACCACTTTTTTTCCTGCTGGCAAAGTTGGTGTCATGCCACCGCAATTAGGATTTCCCCAACATTGAATCGTCCCATCATCTAAAATTCCCACAAAGGCACCACCTGCCGAAGCAATCGATACCACTTTTTTTCCTTCCGGCAAGGTTGGTGTAACTCCTCCTTCCTCAACATCTCCCCAGCACTGAATGGTCCCATCATCTAAAATTGCTGCAAAAGCATCATGCGTTGAAGCAATTGATATAGCTTTTCTACCCTTTGGCAAAACTGGCGCAGTATTGTCATCTCCTGTACCACCCCAACATTGAATTGTTCCATCATCTAAAATCCCAGCAAAAGTCCGATCTGTTGAAGAAATTGAGACAACTTTTTTATCTGCTGGTATCCTTGGCAACACGTAATCAGCCTCGATGTTTCCACCCCCATCCTTAATAGTTCCCCAGCATTGAATCGTTCCATCATCTAGAATTGCAGTAAAGGCATCAGTTGTTGAAGCAACCGATACAGCTTTTTTGCCTTCTGGTAACGTTGTTGGAGTAAGGTCATCACTAAGATCCCCCCAACATTGAATTGTTCCGTCATCTAAAATTCCAGCAAAAGCAGCACAAGATTTTTCTGTTTGCTGACGAGGTGCATGTTCAAGATTTTGAGGAGAGGGTTTTGTTACAGCATGATCTGCATGCGCTATCATGCTATTGGATAAAACGAGACAAATTAGAAAGAGGGTTTTAATAAAGGTTTTTCATGGACCTACATGTAATCACCGAAAAGAAAAAAGCAAATCTTTTTGAAGGATGCGGAGCATTAGTTTTCTTATTTTCCAACATCCCCAAACCGCCGCTCTCGTTTTTTAAAATCTTCTATCGCTGCCAAAAGATCACCTTTTTTAAAATCGGGCCAAAATTTTTGGGTGACATAAATCTCCGTGTAACTTAACTGCCAGAGGAGAAAATTGGAGATGCGATATTCTCCAGATGTCCTGATGAACAAGTCGGGATCAGGCATTCCGGCCGTGTAGAGATGATTGGAAATAGTTTCTTCGGTAATGTCTTCGAGAGAGAGTGTGCCTTGTTGGACTTTTTGCACGATTGCTTTAGTCGCATCCAGTATTTCAGCACGAGCTCCATAGTTGAGTGCCAACGTGAGTGTCAACTTGTCGTTGTGTGCTGTTACAGCGATGGTTTTTTGCAAACGCTTTTGAATCGCAGATGGCAAGTCACTCAAACGCCCTATCGCATTAAAACGAATTCCATTCTTGTTCATCTCTTCCACTTTATTTCCTAAATAATGCTCCAAAAGCTTCATGAGAGCTTGCACTTCGATCTTCGGCCGTTTCCAGTTTTCAGAAGAAAAAGCATAGAGCGTCAGATATTCTACTCCTGCTTCTAAACAAGCATCAAGTGCTTCTTGAACGGACTGCGCTCCCTGCTCATGCCCTTTAATCCTGATCCAGCCTCGTTCTTTAGCCCAACGACCATTTCCATCCATGATGATGGCTATGTGGCGGGGTGGTAATGAAGCATTTTTCATGAATTAAGAAGATAGCCACAACGAAACAAAAAAAAAGAGCTTTTTGAAGTCTTGCCATTCAAAAAGCTCTTAGAAATTTTTTAAAATTTTTCTCTAAAAATTATTTGCGAAAAACTGATGTATTAATCGTCTCAGATTGTGATGCTCCATCTACATTAGAGCGTTTTAAATGAAGTTGTAGCCGCTGCAGTGCCAGGAACGAGAAGCGCAGACCCGCAGTGTATATCTAATACTCGAGGACGCGAGCACCGGAGTGACGCCGCAATGCGCGGCTACAACTTTAGTGAAAATGCTCTAATTGCTTGTGAAGTGCCCTCCAACTCAGTCCATCCAGCAGGACGATGATATTCCAAAGTCACATCACATATAGCTTGATAAAAAGAACCATTCCATTGAAAAGCAATTTGTGATTGTGCTGTGCTCAAACTAACAGTATTCATGACATCCGCTCCAAAAGACCAAGGCGCAGGAACAGCCCTGCCCAATTCTTCATAGGCCCTTTCAACCGCGAAGTGCAACACGTGAAAAAAAATAGAAAGGCTACATGATGATGGTAATCTTTAAGGTGTCAAAACCAAGGAGATTATCATGGCCAGAGGCTATCATCATGTAACCAGAGACAAACGATCTC
>JAPLTJ010000066.1 GCA_026398175.1 Verrucomicrobiia bacterium
CTTCCAGTAGAAATATGAACAATCCTAATTCAAAGAAAGCTTCCAACAAAAAAATTAAATTTTAAAACAATTTAAAAGGCGATAATTTACTATTTTTTAAGAAAAATAGGAAATTCGTGTTTTTCGGACAGGCCCTAGTTACTTGAAAAAATATTGATCGTATTACACAACAGTGTCGCTTTCAGCGTAGAGATCATGGTCCTGCAGACTCGAATTCATCGACGCAAGCATGCACAAAAGTGCAAACAGAACTTGGTTTTTCTTCATAACGAGGCAGATTGGTTTTTTACTGTACTGACTTTGGTTTTTGCCCCACTGCTGATGAGGTTAAAGGATCAAAAAATTCGATAACTTTCCAGTCGAATTTCCTTGACTATCCTTCCCTCTTTTGAATAAAGCTTCAAATGAGACTGGCCTCTTCAACTAAAGATCACAAGAAAAAATTTAAGAAAAATTTATTTTCCTTCCACCGCAGAACACGAACAGAAGAGATTCCGATCGCCATAAACATTGTCGATGCGTGCCACGCTTGGCCAGAATTTGTGCTGACGCAACCATGGCGCTGGATAAGCCGCTTGTTCGCGAGAATAACCACGATCCCAGGTCGCAGCTGTCACTGCATGTGCCGTATGCGGCGCACGCTTCAAAGGATTATCAATACGGTCGAGGCGTCCCTCTTCAACCATCAATAACTCTCCATGAATGGAAATCATCGCATCACAAAAACGATCGAGTTCTTCTTTTGACTCGCTCTCTGTTGGCTCTACCATAAGGGTTCCAGGGACAGGCCAGCTCATTGTTGGTGCGTGGAAGCCATAATCCATCAGACGCTTTGCAATATCTTCCACTTCAATGCTAGCGCGTTGTTTCCACTCGCGAACATCAAGAATACATTCGTGAGCAACACGTCTCTGCTCGCCACGATAAAGAACGGGATAATAATTTTCGAGACGCTTCGCAATGTAATTGGCATTAAGAATCGCAATCTGAGTTGCCATTTTTAATCCATCAGCACCCATCATGCGAATGTACATCCAGCTGATGATGCAAATGCTCGCACTTCCCCACGGAGCAGCACTGACTTCTCCCGTGGCATGGCTGCCTCCTGTTGGAATGATCGAGTGCCCCGGCAAGTAAGGTGCCAAGTGCTTCGCCACACCGATCGGCCCGACGCCAGGACCACCACCACCATGAGGAATACAAAAAGTTTTGTGCAAATTGAGATGACACACATCTGCACCAAGATCACCCGGACGACAGAGCCCGACCTGCGCATTCATGTTGGCTCCATCCATGTAGACTTGTCCCCCTGCTTGATGCACAAGAGCACAAAGCTCTTTGATGGACGATTCAAAAACGCCATGGGTCGAAGGATACGTCACCATCAGCGCTGCGAGGTGATTACGATGAGCGGCTACCTTTGCTTTAAAATCAATAAGGTCAATATTTCCCTCCTCATCGCAAGCTACTCCAACAATTTCCATGCCTGCCATCGCCGCACTCGCTGGATTCGTTCCATGAGCGGAGTGAGGAATGAGACAGATCTTGCGATGTGATTGACCACGACTCTGGTGATAAGCCCGAATAACGAGAAGCCCTGCATACTCGCCCTGAGAGCCAGCATTGGGCTGCAAGGAGACGGCATGAAATCCCGTGATCTCAGCAAGCCATCGTTCTAATTGGCAAAATATTTCTTGATAGCCTTGAGCTTGGTCCACTGGCACAAAAGGATGCAAGTTGGAAAGATGTTCCCAAGTTATTGGCAACATTTCTGATGTTGCATTGAGCTTCATCGTGCAAGAACCAAGAGGAATCATCGAGGTGGTGAGCGACAAATCCTTTGCCTCCAAGCGCCGTAAATATCGGAGCATCTCGGTCTCGGTGTGATAGCGATTGAAAACAGAATGTGTTAAGAACTTCGTTGTACGCCGCAACTTTTCAGGAAGCTTCCAATGTATCGGATGATTAATATTTTTGGCGTCCGTTGCTCCAAAAATTTTCAACAAAGAATCGAGTGATACGGTTGTCTCATCTAATGTGATCGTGACCGCTGAATCACTCTTAAGAAAACGCAGGTTAACTTTATGCTGATGAGCTCGTTCTTTTAAGAGAACGGCTTGCTCCTCGGTCAACTGAATTTTAATCGTATCAAAAAACGGTCTCCCAACAACATGCCAGCCAGCGTGTGCCAGAGAAGAAGCCAGCTGGAGCGCTTTGAGGTGAATGCGATGAGCAATATGAACCAGCCCCTCCGGACCGTGATAGACCGCATACATCGAGGCCATCACCGCTAAGAGAACTTGAGCCGTACAAATATTGCTCGTCGCTTTTTCTCGACGAATATGTTGCTCGCGCGTCTGCAGTGTGAGGCGCAATCCAGGATTCCCTTCAGCATCTTTAGAAACTCCAATGAGACGTCCTGGAAGACGACGTTTCAATTCATCCTTCACGGCCATGAATGCAGCGTGCGGCCCGCCATATCCCAACGGAATTCCAAAACGCTGAGTCGATCCAATTGCCACATCGGCACCACATTCTCCTGGAGGCTTCAACAAGGTCATGGCAAGCGGATCACAAGCGACAACCGACAAACCACCAGCTGCGTGTGTTCGTTCAATAAAAGTCGTTGGATCACTAATGGTCCCATCGGTGGCAGGATATTGAAGTAAGGAACCACAAATTGATTTTTCTTCGGAAGGGATCTCACTGATACTTCCCACGATCAGCTTGATGCCAAGGGGCTCTGAGCGAGTCTTGAGCAATGCAATCGTCTGAGGATGACAGTGACTATCAACAAAAAATATAGGAATTTTTTTAAAATCGTAGCAGAGCGCCATCGCTTCAGCTGCCGCTGTGGCCTCATCTAGCATCGAGGCATTGGCGACGTCGAGCCCCGTCAAATCGGCAATCATCGTTTGAAAATTCAGAAGCGCTTCCAGACGTCCTTGAGAAATTTCAGCTTGGTAGGGAGTGTAAGCCGTGTACCAACCTGGATTTTCAAGAATATTGCGGCGAATCACAGCAGGAAGATGCGTGCCATGATAGCCCATGCCAAGATAGGTGGGACAAAGCTGATTGCGTACTGCTAACTCACGAAGCTCTTCCAAAGCCTCTTCTTCGCTTGCTGCTGCAGGAAGCGTTAAAGAATGTTTTAACCGCAAAGAAGCGGGAACTGTTTCTTCGATGAGCTGCTCTAGGCTTGTGCAATCAAGCGTCCCAAGCATCTCGGTGATGGCATTTCGATCTACGCCCAAATGGCGTCGAGAAAAACGACCGAATTGAAAAACGGAGGATTCGCAGGAAGAAGCTTCGGAACAGCTCATGATAGAATTTGCTAGGATGTAATTTGAACCTTGTAGGCTTCTGGCGAAAGGAGCGCTTCGACTTCGCTTGGTGTGCTCAAACGCAGTTTAAACATCCACCCTTCTCCGAAAGCATCCGTATTCAAAAGAGCTGGATTGCTTGTTAAATTTTCATTCACTTCCGTTACCGTCCCAGAAAGAGGCGCATAGATATCGCTAGCAGCTTTGACCGACTCTACAACCGCTGCTGGAGAGGCTGCGGTCAGGGTTACTCCAATTTTAGGAAGCTCGACATAAACAATATCAGTCAGCTCGGCTTGAGCGTGGTCTGTAATTCCAACCGTGACAAGCGCTGCATCAGATGCGTCGCGGCGAATCCATTCGTGAGTTTTGGCGTAGAGCAAATCGCTGGGAATATTCATCGCGTGATTGTAGCTGATTTACCTCAAGAGTGAAGCGCCAAAAATAAAAAAATCAGCAGCACCACGTTAGCGATGCTGCTGATCAAGTTGTTATTTCAACAAAAAATATTTTGTTGAAAAATGAATTTTAAAACTATTACCAACTGCTCGTGGAAAGATCATGCGTCAATGACGGAGCAGTACCCTGAATATAACGTTGATGAGCTGGCTCAACAACAGAGCTAGCTTCATCAGCATCAACAACAGTCACAGGGAAAGTGAAAGTGCGAATAACAGTGAAGTCTCCGGCAGTAGATCCATTAGCATTGACCGAGCCTGATGCTGCTGGAGTCGATTGAACAAGTTCAAAAGATAATTCAGTTTGACCTGTAACTAATGGCTTGAAAGCAAAGAAGACGTTGGAGACCTAATGTTCAGCTCCTTCTTGATTGAACCAATGGTCTGTTGTTCTGTCTGTCTGCGTTAATTCAAAGTTCTGATTAGGACCAAAAACAGGTCTCCAGGCAGGAAGCCCTCGGTCAAAGTCATAATAAGCTGATGGATAAATAATCTTTTAGAAAAAGACATACGTATTTCGATCGTTGTTGTAAAAAAGTTTGATGAATTTTACAACAGATCTTCAAGAAGCAAATATTTTAAATCGAATAACGATTAGAGTCATTGATGAAGAGGGAGCCGAGCGAGCGAGATTTGATGAGCTTCTGCGAACTAATACCATCTCCCTAAAATAACTGGACCATCTGACTTGTTATTTTGGCGCTGAGCTTCGTTGTC
>JAPLTJ010000001.1 GCA_026398175.1 Verrucomicrobiia bacterium
ATTTAAAACATTTGCTTCTTGAAGATCTTTTGTAAAATTCATCAAACTTTTTTACAACAACGATCGAAATACGTCTATCTTTTTTTAAAAGATTATTTATCCATCAGCTTATTATGACTTTGACCGAGGTCTTCCTGCACTTTACTCATCACTCTTTACTCATTACTTTTTTTCTCGTGTTTCTCTTTTTTATTAAAAGCCTCATCATTGGATTTGCTATCTCCGCACCTGTGGGGCCGATTGGATTGCTTTGCATCCAGCGTTCGCTTCGCAATGGCTTCAAGATGGGCCTTATCACAGGCATGGGGGCCGCTACCGCCGATGCCCTCTATGGCTTCGTGGCTGCTTTTGGCTTAACAGCTCTTTCAGGATTCCTCATCAGGTATCAATCTTGGATTCATATTATCGGAGGAATTTTTTTAATCCTCTTAGGGCTCAAACTAATTCTCTCCAAGCATCTTGATTACCTGAAACAAAATGGGATTGAGCGATCGCTCTGGCACGCCTACGGAACAACGCTCTTTTTGACAATGATGAATCCGATCACCGTCATTTCCTTCATGGCGATTTTTGCGGGCCTCGGTTTAGGAAGCCAGCATCACAACTACGGACATGCTTTAATTTTGGTGCTGGGCATTTTCCTCGGATCGGCTTCCTGGTGGCTAACCCTCAGCAGCAGCGTCGCCTTCATCCTCCATCATCGCATGCAGGAAAACTCGATGGACTTGATTAATAAAATTTCAGGCAGCCTCTTCTTGCTCTTTGGTGTTGTGGCATTGATCTGGTGAAAAATTCTCGGGCCGGCGGGATTTGAACCCGCGACCTCTTGGACCCCATCCAAGCGCTCTACCAAGCTAAGCTACGGCCCGTATAGCCTGTTCAAAAATGCTAAAATCGCGCATTGCGACGTCGCTGCGGGATTCGCGTCATCGAGTATTTCCATATACACTCAGTCGCTGCATTCCTCGCTCCTGGCACTACATCGATTTTATCTATTTTTGAACAGGCTATGAAGTTGTTCAGATTACTTCTTCGATGTTGCAGTGCAAGAAAGAACTTTTCCGAAAAAGGCAATGAGCAAGAAGGCGCACGGTACAATCAAGGGCCAGACAACTCCACGAGCCTGCAGTGCCCAAGCATCAAGCGCAACGCAGCAAAAAACAGACCCCAAAAGTGCCAGCAAAAAATCGATCCACGGAAGCAAGAGCAGCCTCGTCATCAGCACCAACAGCACAAGTAAGAGAATAAGCTCCACTCCGAGCGATGGCATCATCACTAATTTTCTCTCCGCTTGATTTTCAAAAACTGCTGCTTGCTCTGCAACCTGAGGTCCTCCCAGTAAAACGGTCTGCCCAGAAAAAAGAGCATCGAGTTCGGGAAGAATAGAACCTCGTTCCCTCTCCTCGCGCCGCAGCAAGAGATCTTCTAAATTGATCAGATGGATATTGGCAATAAAGTTGTTTTTTTGCTGAGAAAAAATTTCACCCGTCATAAAGCGAACCGGAACTCCTTGAATTTCTCCTCGCTCACTTGCTTCTCGCACGAGAGAAAAAGGTCCTGCAGAGAAATCACCCGCCGACTCCAAGACAAATATTTGACGAGGATGAAAACTAACGATTGCTCGAAAAGCCAATGCCACGTCTTGCGGAAGCAATTGAGATTGAATCAGTGGCATCTTCACGGCTGTCACTGAAGGCAAAGAGTGATGAGTGACTCGAGCCAACAACCTGATCATAGGCTGATTCAAAGGCCATGCTTGCTCACTACGTTCTAAAAAAATTGCTCCTACCAAAAATACGATAGCTAGAAAAAGGAAAGTTGGTTTCATGAAAGAATGATTCACAGGGATGGAAGGGATAAAAAAAATCTGGAAATTTGAAATGCCTTTTTGAAAAATATCACCGGAATTTGTTGAGAACTAATCTAAAAGACAAAACTTTTAAAAACTATTTTCCCACCATCCCTTCTATCGCTTCCATCCCTGTAAATTTCTTCTGCCTTCTCAGCCTTCCAACAAAACCCTCGCATGCGCCAGTGCAGAGTCACTCGCTCCACCTAACATCCGAGCAATCTCCTCCTCGCGTTTTTTTCCTTCCACCACACGCAAGCTCGTACTCGTGCGACCATCACGAACTTCTTTCTCAACAACAAACTGAGAAGCAGCTGCAGCGGCCACTTGCGGGAGATGGGTGATGCAAAGAACTTGATGTTCTTTTCCGAGCTCTTTCATTTTGGCTCCAACACGCAATGCAATTTCTCCTCCGACGTTGGCATCAATTTCATCAAAGACAAGGAGCGGCACTCGGTCTTGATGGGCCATCGCTGACTTGAGGGCCAGCATGACACGGGAAACTTCTCCACTCGAGGCAATCATACGAAGCGGCTGCAATGGCTCTCCCGGGTTGGGTGCAAAAAGAAAATCAGCCTCCTCACCACCGTGAGCTCCTGGCTCTGCCAGCGGTTCCAAGGCGATCTGAAATCCTGCTTGTCGAAATCCTAAATCCGTTAAGGCCGCAGTGATGGCAGCAATCAATTTTTTAGCTCCTTGTTGACGGCTCTTAGTGAGCTGCTTCATCGCTGTTTGCTGTGCTTGCTGAGCCTCTTTCTTGCGAAGATCAATGGAGACCAGCCTCTCTTCAAGATCAGCAAAAGAAGCCAAGCGTTCCTCTAATTTTTTTCCATGTTCCATCACTTCGCTAAGTGTCGCTCCATATTTTCTTTTGAGTTTCGCAAAAAGATCGAGTCGCTCTTCCAGTTGAAGCAACTCATGTTGATCGAGCTCAATCGATTCGCTGTAATCAGCGAGGCGCCGCGATAAGCCTTGCAGCTGCTCGGAAAGGAGATCGACTTCACCCAGCTCTTTTTCCATCAGAGGATCAAGGCGCACTAACTCTCGCACTAATCGTGTAACCTCTGCTAGCACGGAAGCCACATTCACTTCATCTTCGCTCAAGCGCGCCGCAGCAAGCGCTGCCAGCTCACTCAAGCGCTTTCCTTGAGCCGCTGTGCGATGGCGCGCAATCAACTCTTCTTCCTCCTCGAGACGGAGATCAGCGTTTTGAATCTCTTCCAGCTCTTGCGCCCACTGCTCCTTTTGCTGCGCATTGCCAACACCAGACAGAAGTTCTTCTTGCTCTCGCAACAAGGCGGCCATTTTTTTGCGAGCCTCAAGATAGTGAGTCCGTTCCATTAATGCCACGCTAAAACTATCGAGGAGGAGTGTCTGCTCGCTTCGTGAAAAAAGAGATTGATGATCGTGCGGTCCATGCAAATCGATGAGGCGTTCTCCCAACTCACGCAGGAGCGTCACATTGCAAGGCGAGCCATTGACAAACTGGCGTCCAGCCACCTCCGTTGAAATACTCCGTCGCAAAATCAGCGTTCCTTCATCGCAAGGATCAACGCCACGCTCCTCAAGAAGTTGGTTCAGTGAAGTTGTGTGAGGCAGATGAAAAACGGCTTCGAGTGTTGCCATCGTCGCTCCATGCCTTACCAGACCTCGATCAGCACGCTCGCCTATGAGAAATTTCAAGGCTCCTAAGATAACTGATTTTCCTGCTCCGGTCTCTCCGGTGATCGCCACAAAACCTGCAGGAAGATCCCACGTGAGCTCTTCCACAAGTGCCAGGTTGCGAATTTTGAGAGTTGCTAACATAGAAGAAATTTAACAACAAAGAACAAAAAACAAAAATCATTTAACCACAAAAATACGTGCGGCGTGGCAGCCGCCGGATCAACTGCCGAAGGCAGCCCCGAAGGGGCGAGCCTCGCGGGAGCGAGCGAGTTGCACCACAAAAAAAGAAAGAATTAGCAAAAAAAAAATATTTTCATCTTTGTGTTCTTTGTGTTCTTTTGTGGCTATTCTTTTTTCTTAAAACATGAGCATACTCTCGCTTACTTTCCTCGGCACAGGGACCTCTCACGGCATTCCGATGATTGGCTGCGACTGCGCCGTCTGCACCTCTTCGGATCCTCGTGATCAACGCCTGAGAACTTCTATTCTTCTGGAAACTCCGACTCATCAAATTCTCATCGACACCACTCCTGACCTTCGGACTCAATGCTTGCGCGAAAAAATAAATCGCATCGACGCTGTTTTGTTTACTCATGCACACACGGACCACATCATGGGCTTTGATGATGTCCGTCGTTTTTGCGAAATTCAAGATATTGCGATGCCGATTTACGCTTCTCCTTTCACGCTGGGAAAAGTGAAGGATGCTTTTCGTTTTGCTTTCGATGATCCAAAACCGTGGAAAAATTATCTTCGTCTGGAACCGCATCTCATTGAAGGCCCATTTTCTTTGGGAGCCTTAGAAATTATTCCTGTTCCCTTGCCTCATGGCTCGATGACAACACTTGGTTTTATTTTTAAGCACAAAGGAAAAAAACTCCTCGCTTATTTCACCGACTGCCAAGAAGTCCCCGAAGCAGCTATTGAAGCTGCTGCTGGGGCGAAGATCCTTGTCTTAGATGCTCTCAGAGAGACGCCTCATCCGACACATTTGAATTTTGAAGGAGCCCTCGCAGCAGCTTCTCGTATCCGCGCTGAAACGACTTACTTCATTCATTTTTGCCATGACATTGCTCACGCTAAAAAAGAGGCGGAGTTGCCAGCTAACATGAAGCTCGCTTATGATGGGCTGAAGATTGAGATTTAAGAATTAATTAGCCACAAAGAACACAAAGAAACCAAAGAAGAATTAAAGGCATGCTTTTTCTTTGTGTTCTTTGTGGGCATTCTCTTTTTTGCCTTGGGTTCTTTGCGGTTAATTTTTTTCTGCTGCTTCCGCAAATTCTTCCGCAAACTTTTCCGTAAAGCTCTGCGTCGGCCAGGCAGCGGCTTCGCCAAAGGCGCAGATGGTACGACCAGCAATGTTATCGGCAACGGTGTGCAGCATTTTAGGATCAGCGGCTTGACCTCCACCTGCCAGCATGCGTGTTGAAATTTTGGACATCCAAAGAACTCCTTCACGACAAGGAGTGCACTGGCCACAACTTTCGTGCGCATAAAATTGATTGAGATTGTTGAGCGCCCAAACCATATTTCGCGAATCATCCATGACAATCACAGCTGCGCTTCCAATCATAGAACCAGCGGCAGCAACCGAGGCAGCATCTAAGACAACATCGAGAAGTTTTGTTTCTTGTTCAACCATGGCGCCATCAGGCCCCGGCTTCTTGATTTTAAAAACTTCGTCAGCACGCAGCACTTTGGAGGAACTGCCTCCAGGAATGATCGCCTTCAAAGAACGACCAGGCCTCAATCCGCCGCAGATATCAAAAATCAATTCGCCCATCGTCACAGCGCCAACAGGCAGCTCATAAACTCCAGGACGCATCACATCTCCACTGACGCACATGATACGAGTGCCACCATCTCCTGATGTTCCCATCTTCGCATATTCAGCAGAACCCAAACGAAGAATGTGTTTCACGTGACAGATGGTCTCCACGTTATTTACAATCGTAGGTGCCATGTAGAGGCCCAGAACAGCTGGAAAGTAAGGCGGCTTGATACGCGGATAAGGACGCTTTCCTTCGATTGATTCGAGCAAGCTTGTCTCCTCGCCGCAGATATAGGCGCCACCGCCTTCATGCACATAGACATCGAGGTCGAAGCCATTACCAAAAATATTTTTTCCTAAAAATCCGCGCGCTTTTGCTTCTTCAATCGCCTTTTCCAAAATTGCTTTGGCATGCGTAAACTCACAGCGAATGTAAATGTAAGCGAGATGGATATTGAGTGCAAAACAAGTGATGATGATCCCTTCAAGAAGTTGGTGTGGGTCTTGATGAAGGATGATACGGTCTTTAAAAGTTCCTGGCTCTGACTCATCGCCATTGACGCAGAGGTAATGTGGCTTTCCATCATCATGTCGAATGAATCCCCATTTAACGCCGGTCGGAAAGGCCGCACCACCACGCCCGCGCAGGTTAGCAGCTTTGACTTCAGCAATGATTTCGTCGGGTTTCATCGTGAAAGCTTTTTTAGCTTCGTTGTAGCCGCCGTGCTTGAGATAAGTCTCTAAATCGGGCTCATAATTTGGCTCACTCACATTGCCAAAAATAATACGTCGCTCTTTAGGATGTGCTGATGGAAGTACGCTCATTGCAAAAAAAAATTAGGAGTTTTGTGCCAGGATGGTGGTAATGTCTTCCGGCGTCACCTTTTCAACGAGATCGTTATTGATCATGCAAACAGGGGCTGTGCCACAACTCGCGAGACACTCCACAAATTCGACGCTGAATTTTCCATCAGGACTGGTTGGCAAGCCATGATCATGACCAGCCGCTGAGTCAATGCCTGTGGCCTTGCAGAGCTGATCGTGCAATTCATAACTTCCCGCCATCGCACAAGAAAGAGTGCGACAGACACGAATGATAGTTTTTCCTGGAGCTGTCTGTCGGAACCAAGGATAGAAGGTCACAATTTCTAAAATGGCAATCGGTTGAAGTTCGAGTTTGGCAGCAATCCACTCAATACCACTTTCATCAATATATCCGAAATGATTTTGCCAAAGATGCATCAGCGGCAAAGCAGCACTCCGCTTAGAAACGGGATAGTGCGCGATCGCCTCCTCTATTTTTTCAAGAAGAGCTGGTGGAATCTGAGAAGATTGGATTGCAGGAATTGAAGTCATGATCAGGCCCACGATGAAACCAAAAATTCGAGCTCTCGGAAAGAGTAAAATTTTTTTCTCGCCGTTTCAAAAGTGAAGTGCAACACTCTGCTCTGAAAAGCTAGCATTATGGGTTACTCAAAGGTGTGTTACTTTTTGTTAGGTTAGACTTGAGGGTAGGAACAGGAAAGCGAGCAGGCAAGGAAGAATTAGATGG
>JAPLTJ010000075.1 GCA_026398175.1 Verrucomicrobiia bacterium
CCATCTAATTCTTCCTTGCCTGCTCGCTTTCCTGTTCCTACCCTCAAGTCTAACCTAACAAAAAGTAACACACCTTTGAGTAACCCATAATGCTAGCTTTTCAGAGCAGAGTGTTGCACTTCACTTTTGAAACGGCGAACATTTATCAGAGAAAGAAAGCTCTTTAGAGCGTTTAAAAAAAATTTATAGCCGATACAGTGCCAGGAACGAGGCGCGCAGACGCGCAGTGTATAGAGATACTCGAGGACGCGAGCACCGGAGTGACGCCGCAATGTGCGGCTATAACTTTTTTGAAAATGCTCTAATGTTTTCTGTTGTTATTATGAAGTGGCAAACTACTATTTTTTTCTGTTTATATCCAGTTCATTTTTTTTACACCCCCGGCGAAACCGTAATTGCCTCGGTGATGATCGTTGAAGTCTGCTCATCCTCTTTTTTTTCTTCGAGTACGACAGTCTT
The DNA here is from genome assembly GCA_026398175.1 of Verrucomicrobiia bacterium. Lineage (GTDB taxonomy): Bacteria > Verrucomicrobiota > Verrucomicrobiia > Chthoniobacterales > UBA6821 > CAIWMF01. Next base: position 460 of record JAPLTJ010000075.1, read on the forward strand.
GGCAACAGGCAGGTGAGGGGAGACTCTCCAAAAATGGATTTGTGATTGAGGCCAGTCGGATAAGATTTTTTGAGCCACTTCACTTCCGGTCAACACGTGATGTTGTTCGATCAACGACTTCAAATCTTCCGCAGAATCTTCTGAAGTGAAGCGTTGAGCGGTGACGAGTTGCGCGTTGTAGCGTGAGAGAAATTTTTCTTCAGGATCAAAAATATACGCAACGCCACCCGTCATTCCTGCTGCGAAATTTTTTCCGGTTGGTCCTAAGATGACCACAGTTCCTCCGGTCATGTACTCGCAACCATGATCGCCGATGCCTTCGACGACGGCGGTAGCACCTGAATTGCGCACGCAGAAACGTTCGCCGGCTCTCCCATTGAGAAAGACTGTTCCTCCGATCGCGCCGTACATGATCGTGTTGCCAGCGATCACATTTTCTTCAGCAGCAAAGCGACGTTTTTTACGAGGACGGATCACGATGCGGCCACCACTCATCGATTTGCCAACATAATCATTCGCTTCTCCAACGAGAGAGAGCGTGATGCCAGGTGAAAGAAAAGCTCCAAGGCTTTGGCCGGCGGTTCCTTTGAGTTGAATCTCTAGCGTTCCCTCGGGCAGGCCTTCTGCGCCGTAATGGAATGCGATAGCGCCAGAAACTTTGGTTCCAACCGAACGATTCGTGTTGTTAACTTTGTATGACAACTCAACAGCTCTTCCGTCGCGGATGGTCTCTTCAGCATCTTGCAAAATAATATCGTCGAGGGGTTGATCATGTTCGGGATCGTTGCGATCGCGCGTGGCATGGCGAATCGCGGTGGGATCATGAGCAACCACATCGTGGAGCATGCGATCGAGTTTTAGTTTGTTGGCCTTGGGGTGACCCTCTACTTTTTGCTGCTGCAAATATTCCGTGCGTCCTACCATTTCATCGATCGTCCGGAATCCAAGCCGGGCCATGATTTGGCGGACTTCTTCGGTGACCGCGTTGAAATAGTTGACGACATTTTCAGGCTTTCCTTTGAATTTTCCACGAAGTCGTTCGTCGAGTGTCGCGACGCCAACAGGGCAATTGTTCAAATGACATTGGCGCACATAAACACATCCCATTGCAATCAGCGCGGCAGTACCGAAGTTATATTCCTCAGCGCCGAGGAGTGTGGCATAGACAATATCTTCTCCTGTGCGCATACCGCCATCGGTGCGAAGGGTGACGCGATTGCGCAATTGATTGAGGAGAAGAACTTGGTGAGCCTCTGCCAAACCGAGTTCCCATGGCCCTCCAGCGTGCTTGATTGAGCTGAGTGGAGCCGCTCCTGTTCCTCCTTCGTGGCCACTGATTAAAATAATATCGGCATGAGCCTTGGCAACGCCAGCAGCGATCGTGCCGACGCCAGCCTCAGCGACAAGTTTGACGCAAACACGAGCGCGAGGATTGACCTGCTTCAAATCGTAAATCAGTTGAGCTAGATCTTCGATCGAATAGATGTCGTGATGAGGAGGTGGAGAAATTAAGGTCACACCTGGCACTGCGTGACGCAGGGTTGCGATGTAGTGATTGACCTTGATGCCAGGAAGCTGTCCTCCCTCGCCAGGCTTAGCTCCCTGAGCCATCTTGATTTCAATTTCTTTGGCGCTCGCCAAATAAGCAGCGCTCACACCAAAGCGTCCTGAAGCAATTTGCTTGATCGCGCTATTGGCCCAGTCACCATTCTCGCGACGTTTGTAACGTTCAGGGTCTTCGCCTCCCTCGCCAGAGTTAGATTTTCCGCCAATGCGGTTCATCGCGATCGCCAAGGTTTCATGAGCCTCGGGGCTAAGTGCGCCCAAGGACATACCTGCCGTGGTGAAGCGACGACGAATCTCTTCAATCGGTTCCACTTCTTCGAGAGGCACAGATTCTTTTGGAACAAACGTGAGCAAGTTGCGCAACGAGTGAGGTCTGTTGGTTAAGACGGCAGCGACGTAGGCTTGGTAGTCTTCAGCTTTTCCTGTGCGAATGAAGGTGTGAAAATTTTTGATGACCGGTGGCGTGACGATATGCATCTCTCCAGCGCGCCTAAAGCGGTAGAAACCGGCATCAACTAATTTTCCAGCTTCAATGTTGGCAGCCTCTTCTTCTGTTGCTGGTACAAAAGCCAATTGATGGCGCGCCAAACTTTCTTCAGCGATTTCTTCAAAGCCGATTCCTTCAAGTTTGGAAGAAGTGCTGTCAAAACAAGCCTCAATCAATGCAGAGGAGAGACCAATCGCTTCAAACGTCTGCGCGCCGCGATAACTTCCAACGACGGAGATGCCCATCTTCGACATGATTTTGAGAAGTCCATTGCACAAAGCTTTTTTGTAATTCAAAAGTGCTTCGCTCCAAGCGATCGGTTCTTTTTCTTTTGATAAGATCGCTCTAATGGTTTCTATCGCAAGATAGGGATGAATCGCGCTAGTGCCGTAGCCAATCAGGCAGGCCATTTGATGGACATCGCGAGCTTCTCCTGTTTGACAAATCAAGCTGGCCTTCATCCGTTTTCCAACGCGAGTCAGATGATGATGCACCGCTCCAACGGCCAAGAGTGAGGGAATTGGAACCTGTTCAGCATCGACGCCGATGTCGCTTAGAATCACCATCCGAGCTCCTTGGTCAACGGCTGCTTCCGCTTGCTGGCAGAGTTGATCTATCGCAGGAGCGAGTCCTGAAGGACCTGTAGAGGCTTTCCAGAGCGTTGAGATCGTGAGTGTTTTATGAACGCCTCCAATATTTTTCAATTGCTCTAATTCTTCCGTCAATAAAATCGGAGAATCGATCGTGATCTGTTGAGCATGCTCAGGAGTCGCTGCGAGGAGGTTGCGCTTCCACCCCATCGCGGTGAAGAGTGACATTACAGAGCGTTCGCGAATCGGATCAATCGGAGGATTGGTGACTTGAGCAAAGAGTTGTTGGAAATAAGTGAAGAGGAGACGTGGTCGGAGTGAGAGAACAGCGAGCGGAGTGTCGCTTCCCATCGAGCCGACGGCTTCCGCTCCATCATGAATCATCGGCTTGAAGACCATATCTAATTCTTCACTGCTATAACCAAAAGTCATTTGCTGCCTCGTGAGCAGAGGAAGAGAAGATTCTTCCTGCGTTTCCTGAATTTCATGAGCCTCGATGGAAGGCATCTTGATGAGATTCTCCGCGACCATCTTGGTGTACTCTCGTTCTGTGGAGAGGCGCTGCTTGATTTCGGCATCGCGCAAGAGTTTTCCTTGAGCGGTGTCGACGGCGATCATCTCGCCAGGAGAGAGACGTCCTTTTTCAACAATCGCGACTTGGTCGAGGCCGCTCGTTCCCATTTCAGAGCCGATTGAAAAAATGCCATCCTCACTAATTTCATAACGTGCAGGACGAAGACCGTTGCGATCGAGGCACGCGGCGACGGTTGTTCCATCTGTGAAGACAAGCGCTGCAGGCCCATCCCAAGGCTCGCAGAGACAGGTGTGATATTGAAAAAAAGCAGCAAGCTCCGACGAAATGTTTTTATCAGTGCGCCACGATGGAGGAACGAGCATTGTCATCGCATGTAGGAGGGAGCGGCCTGACATGGTGAGGATTTCTAAAACGTTGTCGAGGCTCGAGGAGTCAGAACCTCCTGATTGAATGATCGGTTTGAGAAGATCGACATCAGCTCCCCAAAAGTCAGCTTTGATTTCCGCTTCGCGAGCCTTGGTCCATTGGCGATTGCCGCGAACGGTATTGATTTCTCCATTGTGGGAGAGCATCCGAAAAGGATGAGCTAGCGGCCACGTCGGAAACGTATTGGTGCTATAGCGTTGATGATAGACGCAGAGCGCGGTTTCGTAATCAGGATTAGCAAGATCGGGATAAAATTTTTCCAGCGAGGCTGCCACCAACAATCCTTTGTAGACAAGCATGCGATGAGAAAAAGAGAGAATGTAAAATTCTTCGATCTTATCTTGCGCCGCGCGGTCTTCGATTTCGTTGCGAGCTAAGAAAAGGCGGCGCTCAAAGTCATTGTCACTCATTCCTTCGGGGCGGCCCATCAAGACTTGCTGAATGGTGGGCATCGTAGAGAAGGCCTTGTTTCCTAAGACGTGGGGCAACACTGGCACCGGACGCCATCCAAAAAGAAAAAGCCCCCGCTTAGCAACAACCTCTTCGGTGATGGCTTTAGCACGAGCTTGGGCATAGAGATTTTGATGAGGCAAGAACATCATGCCAACGCCGAGGTCCGTGTCGTTGTAGAGTTGATGGCCCAAAGCCGTGATGACTTTTCTAAAAAGTTGGTATGGAATTTGAGTCGTGATTCCAGCACCATCGCCAGTGCGCGAGTCAGCATCAAGCGCGCCGCGATGCATGAGACCACAGAGCGAGTGAAGGCCGACTTTTAAAATACGATTCGAACGAGTTCCCTCGATTTGCGCCACCATGCCGACGCCGCACGCATCATGTTCATGAGCTGGGTCGTAGAGACTGAGGCGGCTTTGATGGTGAGGTAAGGAATGGTTCATAGCGCGTCTGAATAGCTATGAGGTGTAAATAATCTTTTTTACTTTCTCTTGTAACAAGTTGACGATTTTAGAAATTTGCTCGATAGGGAAACCGGAGCGATGCATGTTTCTAACAATATTTGCTTCACTTTCAGCTTTACCTTCAGTTTTACCTTCAGCAAATCTCCCGCTCAATAAAGTCTTCTCCGAGCGAACAGCATCCCAACGTTGATCATAAGCGATTAATTCAGCTTCATTATAAGAAGCAACCTCAAGCAGATGGAGAGCTTCTTTGATTGGATCTGCGCTCAGCAAGCTAGGATCGACTTCTCGAGTTTCCTCGTCAATTTCTTTTAAAAAGCGGAGCCACAAAATCGCCAGTTTTTTTTGAGTTATTGTTGTCGGTTTGAGTTTAGGAAGTTCGATCAAGACAAGCTGAACATCATCTAA
>JAPLTJ010000055.1 GCA_026398175.1 Verrucomicrobiia bacterium
AAAATGGCTCAAACCTCCAATGCACTGGTCAGAAGCGGCCCTTCAATTCGCCATCCAGTTTGGAGAAAGATTTAAAAAATAATCAGCTAGTAGTAAAAAAATCACCCGAAGAAATCGACCCTAAACACAAAACTTCTGACAGCGCCTTTTGAATATGGTTTTTTCTTCCTTTCGCCTTCAGCCCTCAGCCCTCAGCCTTTTTCTTTCTTCCGCCAAAGCATCAATATGCCCATCGTTAAATTGAATTGATATCAATGCTCCAGGATGAACTTGCGCAGCAGAGGCGATGACTTTTCCTTCCTGATTGCGAGTAATGGTAAAGCCTCGCGACAGCGTTGCCTGCGGGCTCAATGCCGTCAGTGATGCTCGAAGACGCTCATATTGAGACTGCAAGCGGTGTTGTTGATAAACCATCTGCTGTGCCAGTTGACGCTGCAATGCTTTTTGTTGATGCGTTGCCTGTTGAAAAAGAGACTCTGGATGATGCCTGCGTAATCGCGATACCATCGTCTTCCACATGGCTCTCATCTGCTCACATCGATGGCGCAAGGTTGTATCTAGCGCTTTTTCCCAATGATCCAAATTTTGTTGTAACTCCCAGCACCGTCGCTCTGGCTCTCGGAAAAGAGAGGCCGCTTTCCCTTGTTCCCATCGATGAAGAAGATGAGTGTGCTGTAAGAACACTTCTCGTTGCAGGCGTTTCACCAGCAAGCTGATGCCTTCTAATAGGATAGCTCCATCAGCAGCTAAGAGCTCTGCTGCAGCACTTGGAGTTGGAGCACGAACATCTGCAGCGAAATCACAAATAGTGTAATCAATTTCATGTCCCACCGCACTCATCACAGGAATGCGACTAGCCACGATAGCACGCGCGACACGTTCTTCGTTAAATTCCCAAAGATCTTCTAAACTCCCACCTCCTCGCGCTACAACAATGACATCGACAGCTCCAATGTTGGAGACTCCAGATGAAAAATCTTCAATAGCTTGCGCAATCTCCTCTGCAGCCCCTCGTCCCTGAACACGCACGGGTGCAATCACGACTTGCAAACCAGGATGACGCCGATGCAGCACGTTGAGAAAATCAGCAATGGCCGCTCCTGTTGGCGAGGTCACGACACCAATGCGTTGAGGAAAGCGCGGCAGCGACCGCTTCCGTCCTGGCTCAAAAAGACCTTCCTCGGCTAACTTTTGTTTAAGCGCTTCAAACTTTGCTTGCAAAACGCCCACCCCTCGCGGCTGAATCAAACGCACCATGAGTTGATACTGACCTCGTGGTTGATAAACCGTCACCGTTCCGTGGATCTGCACAGCAAGCCCATCTCGAAGACTTAGTGAAGAATGAGTAGCAGCCGTGCGTGCAAAAAGAACACACGCAATCTGCGCATGTGCATCCTTTAAGGTGAAGTAATGATGCCCAGAAGATTGCAATCGGTAATTAGAAATTTCTCCCTCGATCCAGACTTCACCAATCTCTCCTTCTAGCAAGGTAGCCACACGCCGCGTCAGCTCCGTCACTGTTAATACAGCAGGCCCCGCTGCTGCTGGCAAAGAAGAGTTCCATTCCTCCTCTTTCTTTTTTTTAACAGAAGTTTTTTTTACAACACGCGTTCCCAGTTGTTGCGGCTCGCTAAAAAAACTGAGTTCGGTTTGTTTCATTGGTCTTAGTTCACTCTTGTCCAAAATAAAATCTATCAACAGAAGACAATCACCCCTAGCCAGATTCCAACTACACCACCGTCATTCCAGCGGACGCTGGAATCCAGCGACTGACGATCTTTATTTTTGTTTCCGTAAAAGTGTTGTTTAATCCACATCGATCCTTTTAAATTTTTTGACGCTACTACTCAAATCTGAATTGACCTTCGCCTGGATTCCAGCGGACGCTGGAATGACGAGTGTACGAGCAACGTGATTTCTTGTAATCAAGAACTTCATTGTCACAAAATTAATTCAAGAAGCATGGAACTCAGAAACAATCTCAATCCTCAGCCTAATTTCCTTTCAACGCCTCTGCAATAGCCGCAACGACAGCTTGGATTTCTTCCGGTTTCAACTCCGGAAAAATCGGCAAGGCAAGCGTCTCTTGCGCTGCTCGCTCTGACTCCGGATAAGCTCCTGGCTTATGTTCGAGGTAGGCAAAGCATTCTTGTAAGTGGAGTGGCACTGGATAATAAATCGCGTAGCCGATCTGATTTTTGTTGAAGTGCGCTATGATTTTTTCGCGTTGTGCTACGGCTTCATCTCCGAGAATGCGAATTACGTACTGATGATAAATGTGATGGTTTTTTAAGCCGCTCGCAGCCCAAGGCTCTGCGGGCAAGGCAAGGCGATCGAGCAAGCCGGCCTTGGTAAAGGCTTCTTTGTAAATGGCTGCATTTTTTTGGCGCTGTTCATTCCATTGCGACAAAAAGGGAAGCCTGGCTCTTAAAACAGCCGCTTGAATTCCATCGAGTCTAAAATTGCCACCAACGACTTTGTGATAGTAGCGCTCTTCCATACCATGATTACGAACGATACGTAGCTGCTCTGCCATCTTGGGATCAAGACAGGCAAGCAACCCAGCATCGCCAAAGGCCCCTAAATTTTTTGTCGGATAAAAACTGACAAACGACATTTCGGCAATCGCACCTGCCTTCTTCACGCCTTCCTTGCTCGGATAGTCAGCACCAATCACCTGAGCCGCATCTTCGACGACGGTTAATCCATATTCTTGAGCCAATGCCATGATGGCATCCATATCACAACACGTTCCAAAAAGATGAATCGGAATGATCATCTTCACGCGATTTCCTTTGGCCGTGCGGAGTGCGCCATCCGCCTCACGTTTTAACGATGCAAGAATGATTCGCAATTTTTCGGGATCCATCATGAAGGTCTTCGGATCAATATCACAAAAGACAATCTGCGCTCCCACGCGATGCACACACGATGCCGTCGCAAAAAAAGTATACGGCGTTGTGATCACGGCATCACCAGCGCTAATATTTTTTGCAATCAGGATTGCTAGAAGCCCATCTGTCCCAGAGGATACCCCCACCGCATGCGCCTTGTTATCAAAACAAGCAGCTTCCATCTCCTGCTCTAAAGCAACCGTTTCTTTTCCAAGAATAAATTGTTGATGATCTAAAACGCGCTCAACAGCCGCTTTGATGGAAGCTGTGAGTTCAGCGTTTTGACTCTGACGAGACAGATCGAATAAGGGAATAGCAGTCATGTTAAGAGTAAAGAGTGAAGGGTAAAGAGTTTTATTTTGCAGCCAATCGTTTTAGTTCTTGTTTGCATACTTTTGAGGCAAGCGCACCAATTGAAACGATAAGCTCTGATAAACGCTCTCTAAACATAGAAGCCTCTGATGGCAAAAGATACTGAAGATCCTCTGCTACATACATCATTGATTTTGCTTCAGCAGAAGAACCCTTTGCCATATCAAGAAAATGTGAAAAATCTTTTTTTGTTCTACGCTCAAAACCTTCCGAAATATTATTCATTATCGAAATTACACTTCTCTGAATTTGATCGCGAAAAGAATAATCTTTGCAATAAATAAAAGCCCCATAAGTTTCTTGTACTAACCTGCGAGCTTCTTGCCAAATTCTTAAATCTTCAAAATTAGCAATGAGACTCATAGATAAAATCAGTTTCTATTCGAAACACTCTTCACCCTTTACCCTTCACTCTTTACTTTACTATGCCGAATTCCGCCCGACGGTTCTTCTCCCACGCAGCGTCGCTGTTAGCAGGATCTGCTGGCATCTCTTTGCCAAAGCTGACGGTTTGAACTTTGCTAGCAGAGGCGCCTTTAGCAATCAATGCCTCACGCACGGCTAAAGCACGGCGCTCACCAAGACTGCGATTGTACTCTTCGGTTCCCCGGTTATCGGTAAAGCCAGCAACAATGACCGTCTTGCCTGAAGCACGGACGCTTTGTGCGACAGCAGCAACTTTCTGCTGCTCTTCGCTACCAACAGTCGTGCTATCAAAAGCAAACTGGACTGGCGCAAATTCCGAGCGATTGACATTAGCTCCCATAAAATTAGCACCTGCAGAGCGTTCACTTAACGGCGTTCCGCTCACATAGTCGCCATCAATACCAGCAGATTGTTTATTTTTTTTGTTAGCACAAGCAGGAAGCAGTGCCGCAACAAGAATCAACAAGAGAAGGGAAAAGTTGTTTTTCATAATGTTTTGCATCGTCTCACAAAATATAAAAAAGACGAGTCTTTTTACTCTATAACAGTCAATGTAACATTCCCCAATAAATGATTTGGCGTATAGCAGAAAGGAGCCTGAAATACCTTATCTGCAAAATTAATATTAAAAGAATCAACCCCTGGAGCTACTGCACGAAAGTTAAAATTATAAAATACGTTTTCATCGCTATGCGAATTTTCAGCCTTTACAGTTTTTAAATTGCTTGCAGCAGCAGTCCCATCGTTGATCGTAAAACGATACGTATAAAAATAGCTGTGCGTCTTAGGTGTTTGAATGATGAGTTGGTCACCAACAGCAAGTGTGATGTTGTTATCGAAAATCACGTTATTACCATCACAATTAACAAGGCTGCACTGTTGATCATAATCTTTTTCTTGAGGCTCTTTTCCACTTGCATCCACAAATTTAAAAGTGCGAACGGCCGCATGGAGCTGCATACTGAGGAACAAAGCAATGAGAGGAGCAATAATATTTTTCATAGGTAGACAAAAATACGCTTTTTTTTCTAAAACGCAAATTTTTATTCAACCTGCACCGTCACATGTCCAGGAGCATTTCACGTGTTTTGATACACAGGGGTCTATTAAAAAAGTTAGTACTTAAAAATAGCCTACGGCAAAACCATGTAGCGTGCCACGAGATTGAACTCACGGCGCTGTGCTGATAGAGGCAGGGAATGGGTAT
>JAPLTJ010000136.1 GCA_026398175.1 Verrucomicrobiia bacterium
TGCCATCTAATTCTTCCTTGCCTGCTCGCTTTCCTGTTCCTACCCTCAAGTCTAACCTAACAAAAAGTAACACACCTTTGAGTAACCCATAATGCTAGCTTTTCAGAGCAGAGTGTTGCACTTCACTTTTGAAACGGCGATCTTTAAGACTCGTGAGAGCCTCGCCAGCATGAACTTCTCGCTCTTGGACATTTCTTGCATTGCAGTGAGTGTACAAATTTTGGAGTACAAATCCCAATCCTTCTGGGCGCACTTCCTTGATCGTAGCAAAAATAGAACGGAGCAAATCTCTGACCTCTCCAGGTTTTAAATCTTCGCCTGCTATTTGATAGGAAACAAGCTCTTTGGTAGGGTCTCGTTGAAGCATTGAAAGATCCAACCGATTGTTGAAACAGTAGTCAGTGATTTTCTCAACCATTTCTTTTTCAGAAGGTGTCTTGCGCATGAAAGCAAAGGAAGGCAATGTCCAATTGCTCCAGGACCGAAGGCCTTTCGACGAAGAGGGAGCTGCACGAGTGATGGCATGCTCTTGGGTTGCAACGACTGGTCTGTTAGAAGAAGAGTAACTTGGAAACCAATATGCAAAAGAAAAAATGGAAGGTCTTTTTGAAAGAGTCCCTATCGTTACAGGTATTCCTTGCATCGAGCCTGGATCTGGTTCAAGAGGCTCTTTTTTCTGCTCGTTTACAGAACTATCCAATATTTTTCGCGATCCTGAGGCTTGCAATCCAGCGGCTGACAAACATGAGAATGGAAAATTTGGCATGGTAGATTTTTAGGTCTTAAGATAAGATGCCCAGCAACTCATTTTTTCAAGTCTTTAAGAAGCGTGAACATTCTCCTCATCAAATTACGGCATCATGGTGATGTTCTTTTGACAACGCCGGTAGCACGTGCGCTGAAGGAAAAATTTTCGACGTCTCAGATTGATCTTCTAGTCTACGAGGGAACGGAGCCGCTTGTAAAAAATAATCCCGACTTCCGCCACATCTGGAGTTGGAATCGCGATCTGAGAGGACGGAAAAGTATTTTAAGTCATCTTCGAGTTTTCTTCCAAATGAGAAGACAACGGTATGATTGGGTGCTCCATCTTTCCGATCAGATGCAAGGCGCCTTGATGGCAAAGCTCCTCGCGCGACAAGGCTCTATCGGCATTGACTATCCGCGTCGGCAGGATATTTTTTGGAAATCTTGTTTCACTCATTTGGTGCCGCTCTTTTCCAGCAACACGCATCACACGGTGGAACAAAATTTGGCAGTGCTCGCGCCGTTAGGCATCAAGCCTGCTGGGGATGAGACTTGTTGCCGCCTGGAGATTGCTGATGACGATCGCAGTGTGGTCCAAAAATATTTGCAACAGCATCACATTGAAAAACCTTATCTCGTGGTTCATCCTGCAGCGCGGTGGGTTTTTAAATGCTGGGAAGATGATCGCTTTGCGGAGGTGATTCAACATTTCGCCACTCAAGGCTGGCCGATCATCCTTACTTCTTCACCAGAAAAAGAAGAGGTGGCACTCGTTGATGCAATTTTAAAAAAGGTGACGGCTCCTCAAATCATTTCTCTTGCCGGCCAACTAACATTAGGAGAGCTCGCAGCCTTGATTGAAGGTTCGCGCCTTTTTCTCGGAGTGGATTCTGTTCCGATGCACATGGCCGCAGCATTGAAAAAAGATACAGTCGCTCTTTTTGGTCCTAGCAAAGTGAATGAATGGCACCCTTGGCAGACGCGGTATCGGTTGATCGATGCTCGGGATTATGGAAGTTTGCTTGATCCTGATGCTGTGAATACCGCAACGCAGGAACGTTATTTAAAAAATATTCCTGTTGCTCCTGTGGTGCAAGCTGTTGAAGAATTGCTTCATTCATGAAGAATTCCAAAAGCATTCTTTTCATTATCGACGGTCTTGCTGGGGGCGGTGCTGAGCGTGTTGTCTTGACGTTGGCCGAGGCAATGGTCGCACAGGGTGATGACGTGATGATAGTTTCTTTGCGACGAGAATGCGCGTATCCAATTCCAAAAGGAGTTTCTTGTTTGCTAGTGGAAGATACGTATCGTGGTCCTTTCCGGCGCTTGACAGAAATTCGTCGGCGCGCACGCGCACTGGATCAAGCGCTGGAGGCTGCTGCTCCAGGAAAAAAGTTTGACCTCATTGTTTCTCATCTTCCAAAAACTGATCGTATCGTGGCGGCCTCTCAAAAATGTCACGATGCTTGGAGGTGCTTGCATTGTTCCTTAACGGTCGGGGAGCTTGATAACAAGCGGGGATGGAGGCGATGGCGTAAGCGGCGGCAACTTTTAAAAACTTATAATGGGAAAAAACTGATCGCGGTTTCTCTGGCGCTTCAAGAAGATGTGCTCGCTCTTGGAGTCAGGCCTACAGCGATGGTCACGATTTATAATCCTTTCGATTTGAAAAAAATTTGGGCGATGGCGCGGGAGTCCACTGTTTTTGATCAAGAAAATTTTTTGCTCCATGTCGGCCGCTTTCATCAGCAGAAGCGCCATGATCGCCTGTTGGAGGCCTTCCAGCAGAGTGGCTATCCAGGGAAGCTCCTCCTCTTGGGCGAAGGAAGCGTTGCGGCCACTGCTGCCATCAGGGTGAGAGCAGAGCAGCTTGGGATTTTAGATAGGATTGTCTTTGTTGGATTTGTTGAAAATCCCTATCCCTTTATGCGTGCGGCCGAGGCGTTAATTTTAAGTTCCGATTATGAAGGATTGGGAAATGTTTTAATTGAGGCCTTGGCATGTGGTGCGCAAGTGATCAGTACCGATTGTCCTTATGGCCCGGCTGAAATTCTCAAGGGAAAATTGTCACAAGGCCTCGCCGAGCTGACCGCGCCAGCCTTAGCAGAAGCCATTCGTCGTGTGCTTGCCAATCCTGTTCCCATCAGCGACGAGATGCTGGCTCCATTCACACTCGAAGAGAGTGTGAAAAAATATCAGGCCTTAGCTGCAGGCAACTCTTTCCTGTAATCTGTAGCCTAAATGTTATTGACAGAAGAGGGAGAACCGCTGAGTATCTCTACCTCGCAAGTGCGGGTGTAACTCAGTTGGTAGAGTGCAACCTTGCCAAGGTTGATGTCGAGGGTTCGAATCCCTTCACCCGCTCCAACGCTGTTTCGCAGTAGTTTGAGTTTGAGTAGAAAGTCAATTTTATAACGCTAGGACAATATCAGATGGGATCCATTAAAAAGAAACGTAAGGCTAAAATCGCAAAGCACAAACGCCGCAAGCGTATGAAGCTAAATCGTCATAAGAAACGGTTGCGGTATAAATCCTAAAAATTCTACTACTGCGGCGAACTACGACGTCGCTCCGGTGCTCGTCGCTTCACGTATTAACTATACGCTCAGCTCCTGTGCTCCGAGGCTCCTTGTACTTCATCCGCATTAGCGAATTTTAAGACAGATTAACTTTTATTTTCTGTACCAATGTTACCAGCGCTTGAAAAACTGCTTGTTCTTCAGCATTGCGATCAGCAAATTCGCGATGCCACGCTAGCTTTGGAGGCGTTGCCACGCGAAAAAGAAAGCTGTGACCGTGATGTCGCTAGAGCCGCTCAGCGACTGGATGCTGAGCAGACACGCCGCCGCGAGTTGGAGAAAGAGTTAAAAAAACTCGATGTCGATATCTTGGCAAAAAAAGAACAGATTGTTCGTTACAAGACGCAGCAATTAGAGACTCGAAAAAACGAAGAGTACACGGCCTTCCTTCATGAAATTGCGGTTGCTCAAAAAATGATCGCAGAAGTTGAAGAGCGCCAGTTGAGTCTGATGGAAGAGACGGAAGCCCTCACTCAAAATTTAGAGACCGCGCAAGCTGCCCACGATATCGAATTAAAGCGTATTGGAAAAATACTCTCCACGTTCGACGGACGGCGTGAAAATTTTTTGAAACGGCGTGAAGAATTAGTGCAACAACGACCGCGCTTGATCGAAGGAATTGAGGAAGATTTTTTGGAGAGTTATGATCGGCTCTTTAAAAGCAAGGAAGGGAGCGCTATTGTTTCTATTGAAAACAATGTTTGCATGGGATGTCATATGAAAGTGACGACGCAGACTGTACTGGCAGCGCGTGCAGAAAAAGAAATGATCAGCTGCTCGCAGTGCGGCAGGATTCTTTACAATGATGAGGATGATCTCGTGCTGCAGCGAGAGTAGAGGAAATGGTAATCGCTCAGGTGAGCAGCCAAATAAATGCAGCGTCTATTTTAAAATCAACAATCACTACACCCCGGACGTCATTCCAGCGGACGCTGGAATCCAGGAGACTGTCGATTGCACGATTGATGACTTTATAAAAAAGTATTTCTTGTTTTATAACATGCGCCGTTTCAAAAGTGAAGTGCAACACTCTGCTCTGAAAAGCTAGCATTATGGGTTACTCAAAGGTGTGTTACTTTTTGTTAGGTTAGACTTGAGGGTAGGAACAGGAAAGCGAGCAGGCAAGGAAGAATTAGATGGCA
>JAPLTJ010000028.1 GCA_026398175.1 Verrucomicrobiia bacterium
TTAAAACATTTGCTTCTTGAAGATCTTTTGTAAAATTCATCAAACTTTTTTACAACAACGATCGAAATACGTCTATCTTTTTTTAAAAGATTATTTATCCATCAGCTTATTATGACTTTGACCGAGGTCTTCCTGGACCTCTTGATGAGCCAACATAGCATTCGCCCTCAAGTTTCAGCAGAGGTCTCAGACATGGCAATGCTACGCCTCCTTGCTCGTGAAATTGATGCAATAACTTTAGTGCCTCGAGTCGTGATTCGAGATGAGCTTAAAAACAAAACTCTCGTTGAACTTCACTGCATCGATCAAATTCGAGAAAGTTTTTACGCGATCACTCCCTCGCGCCATTTTCCAAATTCTTTAGTGAAAGAAATTGTACAACCACTCATTCACAAAAAGAGCTCTTCTAAAAAACGAACAACAACCTCTCGTCGATAAAATTCAGCCTTTACCCTTCACCACTCAATCATTACTCTTTTCCTCATGTTGGCAGATGATCGCTAAAGCCTCGGTTTTAGAGGAAAGTCCGGACACCAAACGGCAGCATACCATGTAGAATACATGGGAGGTGATGGCACAAGTCATCATCGACGGAAAGTGTCACAGAAAATAAACCACCGAAGAGGCAACTTTTTGGTAAGGGTGAAAAGGCGGGGTAAAAGCCCACCGCTCCAAGCGCAAGCGAGGAGGCACGACAAACCCTATGCGGTGCAAGACAAACAGGAGAACAGGCAGCCGGCTTGGATGCTTAGATACGTTCAGCAATTTGAACGGATGGAAGTGAGACTCCGGGTACGTCGCATTGATTTTCGGATCAGCGGTGATGAAAGTCATCGAGAGAAATGATCATCCCAATATTGAGCAATCAACGTTGTGACAGAATCCGGCTTACAGCCAACATACGGGGGTGATGGCAACATCACCCTCGTTTTTTCTACTCTATTGAGTCGGGAGCAGTTCACTCGACGTCACCCGCACCACTTCTTCGAGTGAGGTCAAACCTTGCGCTACTTTTTTCCAACCATCGAGCCGCAGTGGCACCATTCCATCTTTCGCAGCTTGTGCGCTAAAATCTTTTCCCGTTGCTCTTTTTTGAATGAGTTCTTGAAGCTCAGAAGTCATCGGACAAATCTCCATGATCGCCAAGCGGCCTGCATAGCCGGTCTGGCGGCAACGATCGCAACCGACAGGTTGTCGAAGCCCTGCTTTTGATTCGAGTGGAAACCCGACTTTGAGGAGCTCTGCGTCAGAAAATTCAGCCGGCTTGGAACAATGAGGACAGAGTTTTCGAACAAGTCGTTGCGCTAAGAAAGCACGCACAGACGACCCTACCAAGAATGGTTCGATCCCCATGTCCAGCAGACGCGTGATACCACCAACGGCATCGTTCGTATGCAGGGTGCTAAAAACCAAGTGTCCTGTCAGCGCCGCACGAATCGCGATATCAGCTGTCTCTGCATCACGCATTTCACCGACCATGATGACGTTCGGATCGCCACGCAGAATACTTCGCAGCGCCGTGGCAAAGGTCAGCTCGATCTCGGGCTTCACGGCAATCTGAATCACTCCATCTAACTTGTGTTCGACTGGATCTTCAATCGTGACGATGCGTCGTTCTTTAACATTGAGATGACTTAAAAAAGTGTAGAGCGACGTGCTTTTTCCACATCCTGTCGGACCAGTCACGAGAATGATTCCGTTGGACATCGCGACCAGAGAACGAATTTGTCGCTCAATATGAGGATCGAGACCCAGCCTTTTAAAATCAAAACGCTCTTGTCCTAGCAAACGAAGACTCACATTTTCACCATGAACACACGGAATCGTGGCGACACGAACATCGATCGATTGCCCTCCATGCTCGAGGGCAATGCGTCCATCTTGTGGAAGGCGTCGTTCCGCAATATCGAGACCTGCCATAATTTTTAATCGCGAAGTCACGGAATCTTGTAGCATCTTGATCCGCTGTGGCACAGGGGCTTCATGCAGCACACCATCGAGTCGGTAGCGAATTCGCAAATCTTTTCCGAGGGGTTCAAAATGAATATCGGTAGCTGATTGTTGCAACGCTTCTCGCAAAATCTGATTCACAAACTTCATCACCGAGGCTTCCGAATCTTCTTCGTCGACCACATTGACCTCTTCGTGAGAGCTCGTGGAGAGCTCGTCTTCGCGACCTTCCATCAATTCTTCAAACGTCTCAGCACCGACACCATAAGTTGCTTTGATCAAATCAACGAGGCGACGCCGTGTTGTCATCACAAACCGCAAAGGGCCTTGATGATAAATAGCAAGTGACTGCCATCCCATGTGATCAAAAGGATCAAAGGTCAAGAGCGTCATCTCTCGCTCAGGACGCAAAGGATCTTGCTCTTCGGGAATGACATCAAAACCTAAAGCTAATCGCGCTGGAAAGCGCTCTCTTGCTTGAGAAGAAGGGGTGACTTCACCTTCTTCGCGCCACTCCAAGTGGAGAGTTTGAGCTAACTCAAAAAGAAATTCTCGCTCAGGAACAATGCCTGTGTCCAAGAGAGCCCCTACTAAAGATCGTTGCGCAAAAGCGGCACGCCGGAGTGCTTCTTCTAAATTGGCGAGATCATGGCAGCCGACTTGCTGAGCAAGAGAAAGAAGTTGATGAATCAATCCTGGCGCTTGTAATTGTTCCCCTTCTGAAGAAGCGTAACAATTAAGTTGAAGGGTTGAAGGGCTGAAGGGTTGAAGAGTTTCAGAATACACTTCCGCTAATATAGCTCTTCATTTCATTGTTTGCATCTTTTGTTTTACTATTTTTTTTAAAAATTCCGTTCGCTTTCTGATCCCTTTGCAATTAGCTTAAAGAAGCTTATTTTTTCATGCTTCACCGCCCCTTCTTTTTTTTCTATTTAGTATTTTCCTGTTTGATAGCATCCGTGTCTTTGGCCCAGGCTGGCTCCAAGAAGGTTGAAAAAAACTCGCTGCTTGCTGATCCCTCTTCAACAGAGACTTTCAGTAATCCCATCGATTCCTTTTCCATCACACTGAAGCCACAGCTCCAAAGCAGCCCGCTGCCTGCATGGATCAGTCACTCCCTGAACCTCGCTTCAACACCTTCCTTATTAGAAATTTCATTAGCTCCTCTTTCTCAACAAACCTCCATCGATCATTTTGTGTTAACAGTTGTCTTCGATGATCACGGAGATGGCGGTCCTTTTATTGAATGGAAAAAACCCAATGGCGATCGAACGATGCTTTGCGGGGGCCTTGGCGTTAATGGACCTGCAGTTGGATTCAACGCTCGAAAACTTTTAATTCCTTATGACCTCGCTTTTGATGGCGGAACCGTGGTGATCCATCACGAAGGGCGCTTTGATCAAGTCATTTCGGCAACAGTCCAGACAGCTCGTACCGCCACCATAGCCGTCCTTGGAGAAGAAAATAATGTGGCGCTGCTGGATGAAGTTGGAAATAGCATTTCTGAAGATCTCGCTGCTGGCGATCGGCCTCCCCTCAAAGAAGGTGATGTGATGAAGGGACGCTTGATGACGATTGAGCTTGCAGCGACAACCCAACAGGGAGGCGAATTTGAATTTATTGTTAAGTCAGAAGAGGGACTCCCTGACACTCTCATGCTGAACACCGAAGTGATCGGTCTTGATCTTGAGTCTCAAATGGAAGTTCGCATCAATGATACTTTTGTTGGCATTCTCAACACTGCTCCTTTTTCACTCACCTCTTCTGAATTGATCAACACGGCAGGTTGGAACAACCCAGAAGACCAGCCTCAATTCTGCCTTGCCGGCTGGCGCAAAGCCTGGCTCTACCTCCCTGGACGAGTCTGGAAGCAAGGAGAAGAAAATCATATTCTCCTGAGCATGCCAACATCTTCTTCCTCTCCTATTTCATTAAGGAATAGTACGCTTGATCTGCACTACGATAACAATGTCTCTCTTGGCCATTCAACAACCCCACTTGCAAAAGACCTCTTTCGCTATTAGATTAGCAATGTTGAAACGTTGAAAAGACTTTGATTTTTATTGAAAACCATTAGAAAAATTGACAGTAAAAACAGTGCTAGCTTAATAACTCACAATAATATTTTTAAAAAAAACCTCCTCTCAACGTTTCAACCATCAAATCCTATGATTACATTACCTGAAAAAAAACATCATCTGCGTGAAGCCGGTTATACTCTTTTTGAGATCATGCTCGTGCTCGGTATCATCTCCGTGCTGGTTGGCTCTGCCATCTACATGGTTGCCGGAAACCTTGATGTCGCCAAAGAACAACGTGTTAAAAGTGATGTCCAAGCCATCTCGATGCAGCTGCGCACTTATGAAATGCTCAACTATCGCAAACCAACCACAGAACAAGGCCTAGAAGCCTTAGTACAGCCGCCCACCGCTGATCCTAAACCACAAAGCTGGAAAAAATTAATGGATGCTGTTCCTCTGGATCCTTGGGGTAATTTTTATGTTTATCGCAATCCAGGAAAATATCATCCTGATGGCTACGACCTCTATTCTCTCGGACCTCAAGGAAAAGAAGGCGACGGAAATATTGGGAGATAGAAAGAAGTAACGAGTGACGGGTAACGAGTAACGAGTGAATGACTCAGTTACTAAATTTGTTATGGCGAGATTTTCTATTTTAAAATTTAAGAGAGCTAACAAAATTTACCCGTTACCCGTTACTCGTTACCCGTTACTTCAGGCCTTCACCCTTTTAGAGGTCATGATTGCCCTCGCCCTCGTTGCCATTTTATTAACGGTTGCCATTCCTTACATGAAGGATTCTTTTGGTCAAAGCCAAAGCGATCATATTTCCGAAGCAATCACGAATCTCATACAAGAGACTCGTACTGCCGCCCTGAAAGCCCATGAAAGTCGCTACCTCGACTTCAATGATACATCCTTTCGCCAGCTTTTTCCTGCTGGCTGGAAATTTCAATTAGAGCGAATCAGTGATCAAAAATTTCATGACCCCAATTCTGGAGAGCGTTGGGAATTTAATGGTGAAGGAATCTGCGATCCTCTTTCGTTAAAGATTCAAGGCCCAGGTCAGACCCTCACCCTTAAGTTCGATCCCATCACGGGAGAAATCACGCACGATGAGTAGGGCCTTGCCGCACAAGGCCAGTTGGCTGTTGGCAGTTCGCAGAAAACTTCAATCGTTAATCGAAATTAAAAAATACATTTTATTTATACTTGCTGAAAACTCTTCCTTTTTAAAATGAGTAACGCACTACCTCCAGCCATCGCAAAGCGATGGCAACTGCGAACTGCCAACTGCCAACTGCCAACTGGCTTTGGCTGCGCCAAAGCCTTCACCCTTTTCGAAGTCTTAATCGCCCTAGCTGTCTTTGCCATGGCCGTAACGGGACTTGCGATGGCACTCGAATCGATCGTCCAGACAGCATTGGAAGCGCGCCAACGCACGCTCTCTCGCTTAGAATTAGAATCACGTTTAGCGTATGACATGGCAGATCCTCCTTTAGAAGGAGATCGCACCTTGAGCGCCGCAGAAAATCATGGCTTCAATATTACTGAGTCTGCCACTCAAGAAAATTTAGAAGATGGAGAAGGACACCCCCTCACCGGCATCTATCGTCTGAAGATTAGTTCTAAAATAGGAAACAATACCGATTCATTAGAAACATTGATTTATCATCCCTAGTACGTTGTAAATTCTACTGATGTGGCGAAGAGCTGCGTCGCGTCGGTGCTCGCGTCATCGAGTATTTCCATATACACTCAGCCACTGTGCGCCGCCGCTTCTTGCTCTTCATCCACCTCAGCGAATTTCCAACGCACTAGTTAAATTTGTACCTCTTTAACTAAACAGCCATAGCTTTCATGACATTTAAAAAAAATAAAGCTTTTACAATCTTGGAAGTCATCATCTCCATGGCCGTTCTGGCGCTGCTGACA
The DNA here is from genome assembly GCA_026398175.1 of Verrucomicrobiia bacterium. Classification (GTDB taxonomy): domain Bacteria; phylum Verrucomicrobiota; class Verrucomicrobiia; order Chthoniobacterales; family UBA6821; genus CAIWMF01. Next base: position 5,907 of record JAPLTJ010000028.1, read on the forward strand.
GGAGCGATCTACGCCATTTCCATGGCGGCCATGCAGGCAACTCAGGAAACATTAGAAGAACAATTGACAATCCGCCGATTGGAAGGCTTTCTTCGCATCACCCGCGATGCTTTCTTGAATCTTCCTGCTAATGGATCCGTTTATCTTGATTCTTCTTCCAACAACGGAACGCCTGATCTTTTTTTTGATAATGCAAACAGCCTTTTTGGTATTCCTAGCCTTGGAGGTGGCATTCTTGTTTTGTCAGCAAGGCCAAAACCTGATGGAACGCGCGCCTTTTCAATTTTACGTCTTCCTAAAAATGTGCAAGGAAATGACCGCGATCGTCTTTATCAAGAGGGACATTGGACAAGCCTCTTGCCTAAAGTCATCAAACCCCACTGGAGCTTTTTCAGCAATGGCCAATGGCTTGATGAATGGCCTCAAGGAGCTGGGCGCCCACAGCTAGTGCGCCTTGAGATAAATCTCCGGGCTTTTCACGATCCTATGGTAGCGACTTTTTATATTCCTCCTATCAGTGGCATGGGCGCCGCTCCTTCTTTAAATGATCTCTTAAATCAATTGAACCAGATGCAGGGGAATAATCCGAACCAACCACTTCCAAACGCATCTCCAACGCCTCAACAAAAGTAATGAGTAACAAGTAACGGGTAACGAGTATTTTTGACACACCAATGAATAATTCGAAACTCCAACGCCAACAGATTTTATCTTGTCATAAAAAGAATGGAGAGCATCTGCTGCCTCTTCACTCATTACCCGTTACTCGTTACTCGTTACGACCATCGCTTCGCGATGGTTTCGCTCTGCCTATTGTTCTTTGGACCATCGCCCTTCTCACCGTATTGGTGATGATGGCGCTTGGAGCAGTGAATCGTTGGATCGATGAGGCTTCTGTAGCAGAAAAAACATTCCGTGCTCGCCAGTTAGCACTCAGCGGATTGGCTATTGCCATGAATCAAAATGTTGCACCCAATGATCCGATCCTCACTAAAGGAGATCCTAAAAGCAACCAAGGAGAAAGTTATACGGTGGAGATCACTAATGATGCCGGTCTTATTAATCCAAATATTTTTTTAAAGAGCGCCGATTATACTTTCTTTTTTCAAGCTCTCTTTAATTCCTGGAATGTAGCAGAGGCTGATCAAGAAAAAGCCATTGATGGACTCTATGATTGGCAAAGCCCCACGACACTTTCCTCTGCTCATGGTGCCAAGCAGGGAGAATATGCGGCCATCGGACTGGACGGATATCCTCCAAACGCTCCCTTTCTCGATGCTCGAGAAATGGCCATGGTCATCGGTTTTGCTCCTATCATGAAAGCAAAGCCTAATTGGAAAAAATATTTTTCGACCTACAATTCAGGAAAAATCAGCCTTCGCGCAGCTCCTCCTGAAATTCTTGAGGATGTGCTGGGAATGACTTCGGAACAGGCTGAAGCTTGGATCAAACTATGCGCTGGCCCCGATGGCATTATTGGAACAGATGATGATCTCCCATTTAATTCCCTTGATGACGCGGCGAAGCTCATGGGCCTCAATCCGGGGCAACAGCTCAAACTCAACAGCTGGTTTACCATCTCAGGGAATGTGCGTCGCATCGATAGCATGGGAAACTGCAATGGCACCGTTCATCACATCATTGTTATCATGCGCAATGCGACAAGTAATACTATCTTGGGTTGGCAGGAGGAGTAGTTGCAGGCTACGCCTGCAAGTAACGAGTAATGTGTAACGAGTAACGAGTAACGAGTGAATATAAACAGTCAACAATAGCATTTTTGGAAAATTGATGTATCATAATAAAGTTCTTCTAATTTGAATTTGCCGAAGGCAAGTTAATAAACTCGTTACTCGTTACCCATTACTTCGTCTGTAGCTGAATCGATCATCAAACAAAATCAGCATTCACTTTCAAATTTAGTTTACCCTCCAAACGTTAGGCATGATTTTCTTTTCCTTATTTAAAAAATTTCGACTTCGCAAAAAAATGGAGACTTCTTTAGAAAAGCTTCCATCTCCTTTGGAAGCGGAAGCCTCATTAGAAGAGGATCAAGAGGTGCCTTCTCCAGAAATGCCTCCACCGCTTCCTCTCCAGCAGAGAGAGTCTATGCCACCCATTGGAGAGATGCCTCCACCCATCCCCTCTCAACATTCTTCATCTCAACATCGCCCCTCTCCTGTTGTCTCTTTATTAAAAAAAGAATGGCTGCGATTTCAACCATTTTTAGGAAAGCATTGGAACAGTTTTGTTTCATCTGACAAACAACAGCAGGCTGAAAAGATCTTTTCTAAAGTTGAATATGAACTCTCTTCGCTAAAAAAAACATCTCCTCAGCGCGATTTGCTCGTCTTGCGACCCAGTGAACACGAAACTCAATGGCAGCTTTGGAAGTTTCCAAATAGAAAAGAAGATGCACCCATCTTGCTTGATGATCAGACATTACCTCTTGCCCCCTCACTGAAGACACGCCTTTTAGTTGGAGTCCCAACACGTGATCTTGTCGTGATTCCTCTTTGGATTTCAACGGAAGGAAATCTTCAAGAGCTCATTGAGCTAGAGCTCAGCAGCAAGCATCTTCTACGTCGCGGAATGGCAGAAGGTCTCAAAACAATTCCCCTGGAAACAAAAGAGGGCCGAATTTTAGTGGTCGTATTAGCACCAACAAGCTCTCCCTCCACGCTCACAGCTCCTTACCTTAAAGCAGCAAATCAATTTGAAGCATCGGCTCGTTTACTCCCTCATCAATATGCCGACCTTCTTGTTTGGCGAGAATTGGGAGAGGTCTGTTTTGGTTTTTCAAGAAAGGAACAGTTTGTTTGGTTTTCGGGAACCAATGAAACCATGGTTACTCCAGCCACCATTGGTCTTATCAAGCGGATGACTCTTCGACTAGAAGCTGAAGCTATTCTCCAAGAAACACCGCGAAGCCTCCATATTTTTGGTTCATTTTCTGAGGAAGAACGTTCCTTGCTGAAAAATTTTATAGGGATGTCCGCCACAGCCCTCGATAGTAAAAAGTACAATTATTATTCTGAATTGCCGCAGCCGATTTTATCGACTCCCCCACTCGATCTCCCTGACGAAGCAGCTCGTGATAAGCGCCTCCATCAAGAAAAAAGTTTACGCCTTAAGCGAATCATCGCCCTGATTGCTTTCATTTATTTTTGCTTATTGTTGCTAGGAGGCAGCGCCCTCTTTGTCAAAAAATGGACTCTCCAATATTTTCAACATCGCATTACTAAAGAACAACTGGCCATTGAACAAGCCAATCAAGCGATCACTCAATGGCAAGAGTTTCGTCCTGCAATCGATCCGACCGCTTATCCCTTAGACATTCTGACTGAAATAGCACGTCAAATTCATGGAGAAAAAATCCGCCTCATCACACTTGCAGGCATCGAAGGAAAACTCCAAATTGTAGGAGAGGCAACCAACGTTACCCAAGCATATCATTTTATTGAACAAATCAAAAAAATTCCTGAACTTCAGGAATACGAATGGACTAGCGGACAGCCTAAATTAGCAGGCAAAAGCAGCGTCCGTTTTGAACTAGAAGGATCCCGATCTCATGCGAAAACTAGCTCCGAGTGAAAAAACTCTTTTTTTAATTCTTTGTGGTGCTGTGTTTTTAGCTCTCAATCTTTTGAGCTTAAAAATATTTCTTAACAAACGCCAACAGCTTCAGCTGGAAGTTGAAAAAGCAAAATCAACATTGGAAGAAGGAAATACCACGATTGAACTGGCAGGGCTCTTGGAACCAGCTAACAACTGGATCCATCAGCATCCGCTTCCAATCTGGACACCCGATCAAGCAAGTTCTGAACTTTTGAAATGCGAACGCGACGAAGCAGAAAAGGACAACCTCAAAATCATCGAAGAAAATCTTCTTCCTGCTCATGCCTCTAAAAATGCTGATTTTGTTATCGTTCAGGCAAAGGTTAACGGTCCTTTTGAAGGATTAGTCAAATTCCTCTTTGCCTTACAAAATCCAACAGCATGGCGCGCTATCGATAAATTTGTCATCAAAAGTGATGCTGAACCAACTAAGGTGATCATGGAACTAGAACTGAAACAGTTTTTTAAATTACCTGACACTTCTGGAAAAACTGAAAAGTAAATCCCTTCGATACGTTCTCCTTTTAATGCATTTTTTTAAAAAATATTTTCTATTTAGTTTGCTCTTGTTGTTGATTCCAACAGTAGACGCGCTCCCCACTCAACCTCTTTCACAATCCGCTACTGGCGATGAAGGGCAAGGAGTTGATGCGGCACAGCAGCCAAGTGTGCAAGAAGCCCCCGATGGCGTGACTCCCGCCTCTGCGCGAATGAGAACCGGCGCGACGCAGCCTATTGCTCCAGCAGTAGAGTTAGAGAGGAGGTCTACCGAGCCAACTCCTCCGTGGATGAAGCCCCGCGACCTTTCTAAATTTCAAACCTTGCTACAACATTCTCCTTTCTCCTTGGCCACCGCAGAAGATTCTTCTCCGATCTCCGATCGCTACATGCTGACTGGTATCATTACACTTGGCGGAGAAGAGCAAGTTTTTGTGATGGATCGCAACGACCAAAGTCGCGAACTCCTCACCAAAAAACCAAATACCAAAGGAATGGCTCTGCTGAATATCATTCATGATGATGATCCGAATAAATTAAAAGCCACGATTCGCGTGAATGGAGAAACAGGAGTGATCAACAATATCGACCTTGCCGAAAATAATGGCAAAGGATCCATGCCTGGTGCTCCACCTTCTCCATATGCTAAGAGTGGATCTCACCTTCCAGCAACATTGCGCTATCCTGGAACCTATCCTGGCACAGGCCGTATACCACCTTCGCAAAATCCAGGACTCCCTCCTTCTAATTATAATAATCGTAGAGTCATTCGTCGTCCTCCTATCTCTGCTCCATCAGGAGGCCAAAATAATTATCAACAAGGAATGCCAAGCAAATACCCACCACCTTCCTCCAGCAGTTATCCTGGAACATCAGGCTATCCTCCTAGCAACTATCAACCCAACTCGCCAAGCGGACGCCCACCGAGCAGCTATCAGCCTAGAGCCTCTGCTGGCAGTTACGAATCATCTGTTCCTGGGTATTAGAGCATAAAAAAATTAAAGAATTATTCACAGGGATGGAAGCGATAAAAGGGATAAAGACAAAAAATAAATTTATCTTTGGCTTTTCTTGAATTATCTCCGCGCCAAATTCTGGCAGCACTTTCCACAATTGCACTTCGCTTTTTAAAACATTCTTTCATCCCTTCCATCGCTTCCATCCCTGTGAATTCTTATTTCTTCTCCGCTTTTCCTTGCGATGCCACTGTATGCATCGCAGCTGCGATAGCAGCTTGGTCGCCGAGGTAATAATGTCGGAGTGGCTTTAAATCCTGATCAAGCTCATAGACCAAGGGAATCCCGGTTGGAATATTGGTGTGCAAAATTTCTTCTTCGGAAAGTTGGTCGAGGTGTTTCATCAAGGCTCGAATCGTATTTCCATGAGCCACCATCAGAACTTTTTTCCCTTGGCGAATGGCAGGAACCATTTTCTCATTCCAGTAAGGAAGGACCCGCGCCACGGTATCTTTGAGGCACTCGGTTGCTGGAAGATCTTTTTTGGGGACCTCTGCATAGCGAAGATCATGCCCGGGCCAACGTTCATCCGAAGAGTCGAGTGGCGCTGGCGCAACATCGTAACTGCGACGCCAAATCAACACCTGCTCTTCACCAAACTTCGTTGCGGTCTCCGACTTGTTGAGTCCTTGCAACGATCCATAGTGACGTTCATTTAAACGCCAGGAACGTTCCACTGGAATCCAAAGCTCATCAAGCTCATCGAGCACCATCCAAAGCGTCTTGAGTGCTCGTTTTAAAACAGAAACAAAGGCGACGTCAAATTGGAATCCTTCTTGCTTCAGCAAATCGCCAGCTGCTTTGGCCTCCGCCATTCCTTTCTCCGTGAGATCGACATCGGTCCAACCGGTAAAACGATTTTCGCGATTCCAAAGACTTTCACCATGACGAATAAGAACGAGTTGATACATTAAAATAGTATCGTTATTTTTTTCAACAATTCAAGGCGCTCTTTAAAACTCTTCATATTCATGTCTTTTATTTTGGAAAGTGAATGGCTGGTTTTAGGAAATATAAAAAAACAACTTGATGAATAGAATTCCCAACAGGATCCCCCATCAAGAAATCATTGCGCCCGCTGAGGAAGGAGCGCTTCACGAGAATCATGCTGCTGGTGCTCCTCTCGCTCATCAGATAGCGCATCTCTCTTTTGTTCTCGTAGCACCAGATAGGGAAAAACATCAGGAACTTATTTCGACGACGGATCACATCATGCAGCTCATTGGAAATCCCGTGAGAACACTTCTTGCTCTTTCCGAAAATGCTTCTTGTTGCACTGACACTTCTATTGGAGCTTTGCAGGTCCTCAATCCGAATGAGCTCACGATTAGTCATCGCAATTTAATGGAGGTACGAGACCAACTTCGCTCGATGGAACTTTCCATATTGAGATTTAGAAACCAAAATCTTCCTGAATATCGCATCTGCTTGGAATGCTTCAACCATGCAGAAGAGGCTTTCGATCATGCCCTGCAATTACTTCATAACAAAAAAACTCCATGGTCAGAATACACTGATGCGATACAGTCCGCAGCTGGTTCCTTTACGGCCTTTGCTACTTCGGTAGGAAATTTAAGCACAGCACAAGCCGCTGCTACTGCTTTGATTCCTCCTGGTGCTTACCACATTTCTGCTGAGGAAGCTGCTCGCGAAGGAAGTTTTTATTACCATGAACCTCTGCCACCACGAGAACCTGTAGAAGCCATTCCCGTAAACTTACCTGTTGGTCATTTACAGCCTCTTCCAGAAACGGATCCTGCCCTGAGATTCCTCAGGAAAGCTCCCTACCGGCCTGATGGTCTCCCCATTGTTCAAGCTGAAGCGCCCATGATGATGGTGCATGGAATTCCTATAGCAGAAGCTACGATAGTGCCTCAGATGGTGTCTTGAAAAAGGCTAAAATCGCGCATTGCGGCATCACTCCGGTGCTCGCTTTTGGTTCGCTCGCGCCCGCTCGTCTCACCCCTGCGGGGCCTTCTTCTAGAAGGCCATCCCGAAGCTTCCCAGCTTCCGGTATGTCGAGTATCACTTATACCATCTCCCCAAAATAAATGGACTATAAGACGCTGGAAGTTTGGTGTTGAGCAAGGCGGAAGAGTGCAGCGCTATGCGAACATAACGCCAGATCTGACAACGAAGCTCAGCGCCAAAATAACAAGTCAGATGGTTATTTTAGGGAGATGGTATTATACACTCCGGGTCTGCGCGCCTCGTTCCTGGCACTGCATCAATTTTATTCATTTTCAAGATACCCTCTCAAGAAGATTTAGCCTGAAACAATTCTACTCCCAAAAATTCACGGGCTTCGGTTTTGGAAGGGGTAATCCGGAAGCTTCTGGAGATGGACTGCTCGGAGCAACTGGTTCTGCTCGACGAATCTCGGGTTCTTTTTTCTCCGGCAAAGGATTGCTTGTCGTATCACTCTTTATTTTTTTGAAATTATTTCCTACCGGAATTGCCTTTTGAATGCTTATTGGAATTGCCTTTTGCACTTGAATCTTTTCATCACCCTTCATGATGAAATCAACACTCCCCTCTCCAACTGCCTTAGGAAGCTCTTTCAAGAGCGTTGGTGCAGTAACAAGAATTGGAGGAACACTGCTGAGATCAACAGCCGTAACGGCTCGTGGCCACTCTGCCTCTTCTTCTGCTTTTTCTTGAGCACGCACTCCTGATCCGTGAAGGTCACACTCAATCGTAGGAATTTCTGCGGCTGTGGCATAGAGCGTTACCAATCCATTTTCTTTTTTCTTACAATCAGTTGCTGGCAACAATCCAGAAGCCCGACAGACTTCGACAGCATGGAGGGATGCTGGCGGCTTGATGGGATCAGGAGAAAAGTTTTCCAGCGAGGCATTCATCACGGAAGCCCAAACTGGCAAGGCAAGATTTTTTCCAAAAGCTCCACGATAAATTTTTTGAGGTTTATCAAAACCGATCCAGACACCACAAGTTAAAGCACTCGAATAACCGGCAAACCAGACATCTGTGAAATCGTAGGCTGTACCACTCTTTCCGCCTGATGAAAACGAGGAGAGAGCAGCTTGGGCAATCTCAGTGGCATCGGTTTTGTGCAATGCCTCATCTAAAATTGCGTGCGTCTGAAAAGCCACCTCAGGCGAAATCACATCAACACGTTTTGCCGGTGTTTCAAAAATAACTTTCCCGTCGTTGTCCGTAATTTTCGTAATCGCGAAGAGATGATCAGGGCGAGTTCCCTGCCCTGGAAAAGTTGAAAATGCCAACGTCAAATCATCGAGCCCCATTTCACTCGATCCTAAATAAGCATTGGCCACATCGCGCACGGGCGCATGAATGCCTGCTTTTTTTGTCAACTGTTGCACCGCATCAGTCCCCGTCATGAATCCCAAGCGCACCACTGCTGCATTCTTGCCACGCGCTACGGCTTCCTGCGACGTCATTGGTCCTTCGTAACTATTATCTGCCTGCTCGACTCCCCACTCTCCTAAAATTCCCGTCTCTCCACCAATCATGACATAATGGTTATCAATGCAAGAGTCATCCACGGAAGTTCCAGGGAATATTCCTTTGCTATAGGCTGCAGCTGCTACAAAAGGGGTGAAGAGCGTTCCTGGAGGCCGACGCCCTTGAAGGGCGCGATTGTATTCGCTGTGGGTGAAGTCACGTCCTCCCACGAGTGCTAAAATACCACCGGTCTGATTATCAATCGTGAGCACGGCTCCTTGCAGATAGCCAGGCGTTGGAAAGTTCAGAAATTCACCCCGTGCCACTTTTTCTTCAAGCTGACGATTTTTCAGATGATAGTCGTTGTAGGTTTCGTGATGATAGCCGGGCATCTCTTCGATTTTTTCGAGCTCTTTGGAGAGGGACTCTTCCGCAATTTTTTGCAACTTCGAGTCGAAGGTCGTATCAATACGCACCCCTCCGTTCATCGCTTGCTGAAAGCCGAGAGCAGCAATGGTCTGTTGACGAACATAATCAAGCGCGTAGGAAGCTTTAAAAGGATTCATTCGCTTTTGAACACCCAATGGAGCGGCCTTAGCACGTTTCAGCTCATGCGCCGTGATGAAGTGCAGCTCCTTCATTCGCTGCAATACAAAATTCCGTACGCTTGTTGCTCCTTTAGAATTATTCCAAGGTGAGAGAGCATTGGGACTCTTCAACAACCCTGCTAACAACGCACACTCATCCACGGAAAGGTCATGAGTATGCTTTCCAAAATATCCCATGGCAGCCGCTTCCACCCCATAGAAGCCACTTCCGAAGTAGATACGATTCAAATAAAGCTCCATGATTTTTTCTTTGGAAAGAGAATGTTCAATTCGCTCGGCAAGGAACATCTCTACAAATTTACGCTGAAAACTTCGCTCTCGAAGATCAAAAGAATTGCGCGCCAATTGTTGCGTCACCGTACTCGCCCCTTGCTTGATCCTTCCTTGTCGATAATTGCTAATTGCAGCGCGAAGGATTCCCCAATAATCAACACCATGATGTTCAAAAAAACGATTGTCTTCTTCGGCAATAACAGCCTGAACCATGCTCTGCGGAATTTCGGAATAAGAAATCGGAAGGCGATTGAGGATAAAAATTTTTCCGATCTGCTCTCCGTGTCGATCATAGATCACACTCGCCACTTCCATTTTTTCTAATTTGGAAAGATTGAATTCTTGAGCCTCTGCCCCAAATTCATAATAGAGGTAAGCATATCCTAAGAGCCCTCCCAAGCAGCCCATCAAAACGACAACGAGAAGAAAGAAGAACCATCCTCGTCGATACCATGGCTTCTTTTCGGGTTGTTCCCAACTGTAGTGATTCATGGCTGGATCGTAAAATATACTCCTTCCCGTTATTCCAGCGGACGCTGGAATCGAGGAGAATGTCGATACAAAATTGATGATCCCACAAAGTAAAGTTTCATCTCTTATTCTTTAAAATAAATTTTTAGAATTTTTTGATCGCTAGTCTCCAACGCTTTTTTAAACAGTCGCTGGATTTCAGCGTTCGCTGGAATGACGTTTAAGAGATAGCGATATTTAATTCTGAAATATGAAGAATATTTTTTCTGATTGTTCTTAACTCAAACTGTCATTGCGGAACAATGACATTGCCGGCGGAGGGGCTCGAACCCACACACCCTTGCGGATACCAGATTTTGAGTCTAGCGCGTCTGCCAGTTCCGCCACGCCGGCTAATGATGAAAGGCTACAGAGATTATCACTTTTTTAAAATGATGCCACCTTTTTCCGTCACATATTTCTTATTAATTAAAATATGAATAGAAAACTACAACTTATTCAAATCACCTCCGAACCAGGTACATTCGAACAAGTCTACAGAGAGAATCTGACAATATCGTCATTTAAAAAACTCAATTATTTACAGCAAACCGTTGACTCAAAGGATGCTTTAATGAAATTGAGAAAGCTGCTCTCTGCCATACCATCATAGCAGCCCCTTCAAAATCGAAGCTTCCAGGGCATGTAAAAACATTCATTTTTTGGCTGAACCCTTCTTTTTTTTAAAAGCGGGCATGACTAGACCAAGGGCTCGTCATTTTTTTGTTTGCTCTATCATAGGGAGTGATGTTCTTTCTTGCTTCCTCCAAACTAGCAATCTTATTTTCAAGCATTGCAATCAAACCATTGCGAAATGCGATTCTTTGATTGATTTGACCGATGAGAATATTTCTTACAGCTGCGATCGTCGTTATACGATTGGGCTGATCTCCTTCATTTCCTCCACCATTTTCTCCTGCATTTACTATAGCTGCTGACGGTGCTGATGCTGGTTCTTCTTCCATAGCAGCTGCAGCGGAGGAGAGAGAATTCTCGGCAGCAGAGGAAGGAACGTTAACGTCATTCAAGTTCATGTCTATTCCTTCAAAAAAACTATTGAGAGATTCAATAGCAGCTCGATCGGTAACTTGAGCCCCCAGGAAGACCTCGGTCAAAGTCATAATAAGCTGATGGATAAATAATCTTTTAAAAAAAGATAGACGTATTTCGATCGTTGTTGTAAAAAAGTTTGATGAATTTTACAAAAGATCTTCAAGAAGCAAATGTTTTAAATC
>JAPLTJ010000019.1 GCA_026398175.1 Verrucomicrobiia bacterium
AGGCAGCCACCCATCGTCAAACGACTTTGCACTTGTGTTGTTCCTCCTAAGTTCAACGTTGCATCGTTGGTGATTGTTGTCGTTCCACTAGTAGATCCTAATGTTCCACTACCACTCAGCATCAAGGTTGATCCGCTGATGACGGTGCCTCCGCTGTAATTGTTAATTCCAGAAAGAAGAGTTGTTGCACCTCCACTATTGGTCAATCCTCCAGAGCCATTGAGCGCAGCACTGATATCATTACTACTTGCTCCACTAAAGCTGTAAGCATTAGCTCCGTTATTTACGGTTCCTTGGATGATGTTCGTTCCTCCGCTGATCGTGTAGGCAGAGCCTCCACTATTGGCCACGGTTGCATTGATCAAGTTGGCACCCGAAGTCAGCGTGAATGTTTGAGCATTGAGGTTACCATTAGTTAGGTTGCCTCCGTTCATCGTCAAGGCTCCAACCGTTTGTGTCGTGCCACTCAAGTTAACCGTTCCGGCGTTGCTGATTGATAATAGATTTGTACTTGCTCCAAATGTACCACTACCACTAGCAGCAAGTGTTCCTCCATTGACAAAGGTTCCTCCAGTGTAACTATTGGAAGCAGTTAACGTATTTGTTCCTCCATTATTTAAAAAATTACCACCACCACTAATCACTGATGAAATAAGATTCGTTCCTGCATTTGCAGAAATAGATTCAGTCACATTCAATGTCCCACCAGAAACAGTCGCATTAGCGAGAGTTAGTCCTGCTTGCGTATTCGTGATGGAAGAATCGATGCTTAATGTTCCATTGGAGACATAGGTACTAGCACTATTAGTGCCAAGCGCGCTATTATTAGATGAGACTAATTTACCTCCTGTAATATAAGTGTTCCCTGAATAGCTATTTGATGCAGTGAGGGTGTTAGTTCCTCCAACATTGTTAACCGCTCCATTTCCAACTAAGGTTGCCGTTGTTGTATTATTTCCACCGATTCCAGATAAAATCGTATTACTTAAAGATCCATTCATCACAATACCATTACTCATTGTAACACTTTGTTGGACTTGCGTGGTCGTTCCTAAATCAAGAGTGCTTGGTGTAGAATCGCTCGCTGAAATTGTTGTTGCTCCAATCGTGGCGCCCAAAGTCGAACCGTTTGTTAATTGAAGAGTTGTATTATCATTAATAAATGTTCCTCCAGTATAGGTATTACTTCCTGTGAGAATTGCATAACCATAAGCACCGCCTCCCGGGTTATTATTTATTACTCCACCAGTTCCATCAATAGAAGCTGATATGATTGTTTGCGCTCCAACATAATTAGTATGTCCCACAAGCGTAAGACCACTACTAACATTTAAAGTTCCATTGGTAATACGAGATCCAACGTCTGAAAAAATAGTTGCTTGAGTGACCGTTAATCCGCCAAGATTCAGTGTCGATCCGCTACCATTAGTTAATGCATTGTTAGTGCTACCAAGAGCATTCGCATTTGAAAGAGTCAATGCAGAGTTAACGGCAAGTTTTGTTTGACCGACATAGCTGTTTGATCCAGCTAAAGAAAAAGCAGCACCTGTTGAATTGCTAACATTGACCGTCACATTGGTCCCTCCGATCAGCTGATTCGTAAAAGAACCATCTGTTGCATAAAAATTAACGGTATTATTGGTACTATTTCCAAAAGTAATGTTTCCTACAATGTTTCCACTATCACCAGCACTTGCTCCAACATTCAAAGTTGCTAGCGACCCTGCATTAGAACCCATAGTGATGTCACTAGCTGCTAAAGTGGCATTACTTCCTACAGTCACAGTTCCTGTACCATTATTACCAATAATCATACTTCCACTGTTACTCAAAAGAGAACCACTACCTGTAACCAACACAGTTCCTGAAGCAGCATTCGAATCACCAACAATCGTACTGCCACTTAATAATTTTCCTCCATTAGAAATAGTAAGATTGTTCGCTGCCCCTAATTCACCAATGTCAAAACTAGTTGCATTACTCCATTGAGAACCTGAACCAGTTATTAAGACCGAATTGTTGGAAGCAGTCGTGTCAATTCCTATGCTTACGTTCGAACTAACCAACGCACCGCCTGCTGATACAGTGATAGTATTACTCACTGAAGCCGCCTCTCCCATTTTAACACTGCCTGAGTTACTCCACAAAGAACTGGAGCCAGTAACTAGCACGCTATTGTTCGAAGCATTACTGATCCCAATAAGACCGTTAACATCAGAAACTATTCCACCGTTAGAAATAACGAGACTATTACTATTAGCTCCACCAGCACCACCTCCATAACCAACCCAAAGATTGGTGCTAATATTAACAACAGAGGTGGAGCTGAGAATATTGTAAGTGTTGCCGCTTGAGTTAGAACCTACATAGACATTCGAATAACTATTCGTTCCAATATTTGTAATACTTCCAGAAATGTTAGTATCACTCTGCGCTCTTCCATCAATAAAAGCAGCCAAGAAAAAAAGACAAAAAAGCAACACGCCTTTTTTTCTTTTTTGAAAAAGAAAAAAATAGCTTGCCCACTTCTGCAATTGAAGTTGTAAATGAAGCATCAAACGAGAGTGAAAACCACCCTCATTTTTTTTGCTTCGAGCTGCAAAGATACGCTCATGTCAATTTGGTTTTTGGTTGGTTTTTGGTTGGTTTTTTAAAAAACGCTTGCAGCATTTTCCACTACAGTTGTGGCGACCATAATTTCTAATCGTTTTTTTGTAAAAAGTAAACTTGTAAATTATGAGCAGATCTAAAAAAACCAAGAGTCTTTCTTTACTAAAAAGACAAAAAAAAAGGCCAGAGAGAGAAATCACACCTAGCCTAGAAAGCTTATGAAATCAGGCTCCGCGAGGCATCCTGAAAGCGATATCGCTTGCGCTCTAACAACAACTCCCAAAATCAGGCCTCAAATCAGGCGCTTTTTATTTTTGCGGCGAGTTGTTTTAAATATTTTTTAACCTCTGGTATTCCTTCCGCTAACTCAGCACAAATTGGAATAATCTTAGCACGAGGTTCCTTTTTTTTAAACTTAGCCAGATAAGCAGCCGCGGTTGGAAGATCCATTTTATTTGCAATGACAATCCAAGGAACCTCGAGCAATGAAGGATCGTAAAATTCAAGTTCTTTTCTTAACGCTTTAAAATCATCATGCGGATTTCTTCCTTCTGAGCCTGCCATATCCAATACAAAAAAGAGGCAACGACAGCGCATGATGTGCCGTAAAAATTCATGTCCAAGCCCACGGTTTTCGCTAGCTCCTTCAATCAATCCAGGAATATCGGCAACTGTCGTGCGCTCGTAGTCGTCTAACTCCACAACGCCTATTTTAGGATGCCGCGTTGTGAAAGGATAAGGAGCTACTTTGGGATGTGCCGCAGAAATCGCTCGCAACAATGTTGATTTGCCAGCATTGGGATACCCAACTAATCCTGCAAGAGCGATGGTCCGAAGCTCTAATAAAAACCACGACTCTTCACCCTGCGTTCCTTCTGTAAAGCGCCTCGGAGCACGATTACGTGAACTCTTAAAATGAATATTACCACGTCCCCCTCTGCCACCAGCAGAAACAATCACCTCTTGACCTTCTTCTGCCAAATCGGCTACTAAGTCGTCAGGATCGGGAGGAGCTAATTTTTTGCGAGCGACAGGTGCTTTTTCCTCGAGCACGATAATATTTTTTTCTTCTCCCAAAGAAGGCACCGCCTCATCCAGTTGATCTCCGGCAGCAAGAGGAATACCTGGTGCAGGAATACGATAGACTAATGTTCCTACCGGGACTGGAATAATAACATCTGGCGCTGACTTTCCATGCTTTTGCCGACTCGATCCATTGCCTCCATTTTTAGCACGAAGGAGTGGTTTAAAAAACAAAGATGCAAGTTGGTCAACATGGACATCTGCTCTCAAAATGACATCGCCACCCTCGCCACCATCACCACCATCGGGCCCTCCTTTAGGAATAAATTTCTCTCGGCGGAAGCTTGCACAACCATCTCCACCATTACCTGCTTTAGCATGAATACGTACGCGATCAATGAACATCCAAAGACTATCTCACAAGTTCGGCATAAAGTCGCGCTGTTTTCTCAGCAATACTTTTCCAAGAAAAATAATGTTCGACACGCTCCCGTCCCGAACGCCCCATTTCATCCCTCAAAACAGGATCTCCCATCAACTGATTGATCCGCGCAGCAAGGTCCAATGAAAATTGTTCAGAATCACACGGCTCAAAGGGACTTTGCTGCTGTTGTTCTAAAGGCACAAGAAATCCTGTTACTCCATCAACAACCACTTCTCTAATTCCCCCCACCGCGCTGGCAACCACAGGAAGACCACAAGCCATCGCTTCCAAATTAATAATTCCAAAAGGCTCATAGATGGATGGACAGACAAATAGAGAAGCTCCCGAATAAAGCGCTCTCATTTCTTTTCGTGGCAACATTCCGCGAACCCAGATAATACCTGGCCTCCTCGCTTGCACTTCTTCAATGGCCTGTTCTATTTCCAAGGCAATTTCAGGCGTGTCAGGAGCATCAGCACAAAGGACAATTTGAAAATGGGAATCAAGATGTTTAATGGCGCGCAACAGGTGCATGATTCCTTTTTGCCGAGTGATACGCCCTACAAACAAGATGCAAGGCTGGTCGGCATCAATGCCATATTTTTTTAAAACAGCATCTTCTTTTTTGACAACGTACTCTTCTAAATCAATGCCATTATGAATCACCGAGATTTTTTTTTCTGAAATAGCAAATGAGGAAAGAATATCTTTTTTTGTTTCCATGGAAACCGCAATGATGGCATCGGCCATTTCAAGTGCATTTTTTTCAACCCAGAGTGAATAATCATAACCTCCCCCTAACTGCTCTCTCTTCCAAGGACGGAGTGGCTCGAGGGAGTGAACGGTAATCACCAAAGGAATTCCATACATCAATTTGGCCAGCATCCCACCCAGGTGAGTATACCATGTATGGCAGTGCACCAAATCAGCATCAATCCCCGCACCATTAAAATCAATCCCTCGGCGTGCCGCATCCAGAGCGCTTTTGAGGCCGGAGGCACATTTCATCTCCGGAGTTCCAGCACCAAAACCATGCACTGACAAATTTTTTCTTTCTTCTTGTTGCGTGCCAAAACAACGGACTTCAAGCGGTATCAGTTGCGCTAATTCTCGCGTTAAATAATCAACATGAACACCAGCACCTCCATAAATATGAGGAGGATATTCTTTGGTTAAAAAAAGGGCTTTCATTTTTGAACCTCGAGTAATTCAGGAGGAAGCGACCATTTTAAAATTCCAGCACCAAAGAAAAATTCTTTTACTTCAATGACTGTGAGCGATCCTTTTTTGACCTCAAAAGAAAAAGCATTCTTCAACCCAAGTAGCGTTGCGATCAAACAACTCAAGTCTGGCTCATGCCCAACGATCATGACACTTTTAAATTTTTTGTAAGCTGGCAGTTCTTTTAAAGCAGCCTCTGGAGACATTCCGCAAGCCATCCAAGGGACTTTAATCAATTCTCCTTTTTTTAAAACAGCAACAACTTCTTCCGCCGTCTGCTTCGCACGCACCACGGGACTCGTCAAAATAATTTCTGGAAAAATTCTGTGTTCCCAACAAAAATGCGCCACGCTCTTAGCCTGCTCATGCCCATGCAATGTCAACCTTCGCTCGTAATCGGAGATAATACTGGCTTCTGCCTCTGCATGTCGAAGAATGTATAGCAGCATTTTAAAGTAAAGGGTAAAGAGTAAAGGGCGAAGAGTTACAAGGCATTCTTCTAAGTTTTATTTTTTATAAAAAAGCACTGTCAAAATTTCATTCACAAAATCTTGCTTTTATTTTGATCTGGCCCTTTCAACCGCGAAGTGCAACACGTGAAAAAAAATAGAAAGGCTACATGATGATGGTAATCTTTAAGGTGTCAAAACCAAGGAGATTATCATGGCCAGAGGCTATCATCCAGGAGCATTTCACGTGTTTTGATACAC
>JAPLTJ010000081.1 GCA_026398175.1 Verrucomicrobiia bacterium
CACATACCCATTCCCTGCCTCTATCAGCACAGCGCCGTGAGTTCAATCTCGTGGCACGCTACATGGTTTTGCCGCAGGCTATTTTTAAGTACTAACTTTTTTAATAGACCCCTGTGTATCAAAATACGTGAAATGCTCCTGATTAAAATAAACATGATGCACTAAAAAGAGTTGCTTATTTTTATAAGAACGTATATTTCAGAGCACCCTAAAAATCCTCAAAAAGATTCAACTATCGCTTTATGTTTACGAACCTCATGCAAATTCAAAATGGCATTAACTTCGCCATGATCTGTGGAACGCTTGGCCTCATTGTTGCCCTAGCGTTGATCCGATCTGTTATTACATCCTCTGCTGGAACACCCAAGATGGGAGTGATTGCCGCTGCCATTCAAGAAGGAGCAAAGGCCTATCTCAATCGACAGATCACCGCCATTGCTCTCATTGCTGTGGTGATCTTTGTTGCACTTTATTATGTTAAAGGACAGGCCACGTCTGGTGGATTTGTCATAGGGGCCCTCTGCTCCTTGGCGGCAGGTTATATCGGCATGCGGGTTGCTGTCATTGCCAATGTGCGGACAGCTGCGGGCGCTTTGCTCTCACGCCATGCTGCGATGCGGATGGCTTTTAGTGGTGGTGCTGTTACTGGATTGTTGGTTGTGGGACTGGCTCTTATTTCCGTTGGCGGATTTTATGTGCTGGCCCGTCCTTTGCTCGGAGAAGCAGAAGCGATCAACAGTTTGATCGGTTTGGCTCTTGGCGCTAGCTTGATCAGCGTCTTTGCTCGTCTGGGCGGTGGCATCTACACCAAAGCTGCTGACGTCGGCGCAGACCTTGTTGGAAAAATTGAACAAAATCTCGACGAAGATGATCCTCGTAATCCGGCAACAATCGCTGACAACGTGGGTGATAACGTTGGTGACTGTGCTGGAATGGCAGCCGACGTTTTTGAAACTTATGCCGTCAGTCTTATTGGCGCTATCTTTGTTGGTTACTTGACCCTCAAAGCAACTCCTGCCGCGATTCTCTATCCTTTTGTTCTCGGTGGTATTTCGGTCATTGGATCGATCCTTGGTATTTTCTACGTCAATGCTTCCAAGGGAAAGCCAGGTGCAACCTTGATCACAGCCGTGGTCTTGAACGCGCTCTTCTCAGCTGTTTTATTTTACCCTGCGACGAAGATGCTTTTTCCTAATGATCTTGTAACTGCAACGATGACGATCACATCGCAAGGGCTTTATTTTTCTGCGCTGATTGGGTTGGCTATGACAGCGATCATTGTGCTCATCACCAATTATTTTACTTCTACCGAGTATGAGCCTGTCCGCCGTATTGCACGGGCTTCGGAGACGGGTCATGGAACTAATATCATTGCTGGTATTGCTGTTGGAAATCATGCAACAGTTTTGCCTGCGATTTTCATCATTGCTGCAATCTTGGGAAGCTTCCATTTTGCAGGACTCTATGGTGTGGCCGTTGCTGTGATGAGCATGCTTTCGCTTTCTGGAATCATCATCTCGCTCGATGCCTTCGGTCCTATCACTGATAATGCTGGTGGTATTGCTGTGATGAGTGAATCGCCTGCATCCGCTCGTGCTATCACCGATGAGCTCGATGCTGTTGGCAATACGATGAAGGCTGTTACGAAAGGCTACGCGATCGCTTCTGCTGGTCTTGCCGCTCTGGTGCTCTTCGGTTCGTACGTTGAAGAACTTAAAAATCATATGTTCGGGCAAGTGGCTTTAACATTCTCCCTTTCTGATCCACGCGTGATCGCAGGTTTGTTGATTGGTGGATTGCTGCCATTTGTTTTCTCCGCTTTCAGTATTGATGCTGTCGGAAAGGCTGCTGGCGCTGTTGTCATCGAAGTGCGCCGTCAACTCAAGCTTCATCCTGGCATTCTCACCGGGCAAGATACTCCGGAGTATGGCACTTGTGTTGATATCGTAACGAAGGCCGCTCTTCGTGAAATGATTATTCCTGCGCTTCTTCCTATTGCAACGGTTCTTGCTGTTGGATTTATTCCTTGGCTTGGAGCTGTAGCTCTTGGTGGTGTGCTCGTAGGAACGATTGTCACTGGTCTCTTCCTCGCTATCTCGATGACTTCAAGTGGTGGGGCTTGGGATAATGCGAAGAAATATATTGAAGAAGGAAATCATGGTGGCAAAGGCTCCTCTGCTCACTCAGCAGCGGTTACAGGTGACACTGTCGGCGATCCTTACAAAGATACCGCAGGACCTGCGATCAATCCGATGATTAAGGTTGTGAACATTGTAGCGATCTTAGTCGTCCCTCTCTTGTTTAAATAAAATCTGCCTTGTAAATTCTACCGAGGCGGCGAACTACGGCGTCACTCCGGTGCTCGTCGCCTCACGTATTACATATACGCTCGGCTCCTGTGCTCCGAGGTTCCTTGTATTTCTCCACCTCAGCGAATTTTCAAAGCAGATTTCTTAATGAGGATTAATTTTTCAAAGAAGTTTTTTTTGGCAAGTTTGCTTTTTGGCAAATCGGCAGTAGATTTAGAGCCTCAAAAATAAATATGAAAAAGATTTTTCTCATTGGTCTTAGTAGTTTGGTTCTTTTTATAGCTACCGTTTCAGCCCAGCAGGCTTCCTATCATTATCATACCGGCACGAACAATAAATTTTCTATTGGGAATAAAGATGTACTCTCAACAGTTTATCTGCAGTTTTTAAAAGATAAGGCAACCGGTGAGGAATATTCTTATTGACATGCCTCAAAGTATCGTGAATTGAGTTTCATGGATACAACGTGGTTTAGCGGCAACATGAGTTGCATTAAGAGAATGACCATTTGGTTGCCTGAAAAAAATCTTATTATTATGATTACTCACTTATTCCAGGACATGGACATGAAGATTATATCATCGACGCTCTGAACTCCGAAGAGGTGCAACAAGAATTTAATGTTTGGTGCACCGAATGGCTCAAGGATTCGATAAAAGATCAAGGTCCTACTAACGATTTCTCAAATGTCTCACAATCTCCAGCCTCCGGTCTCTAGCTCCCCAACGGCTCTAGCTGTTGTTGGAAATGAGTTGGCATTGGCTTGGAGTGATGGAACAGAACAATTTGTTTCTCTACGTGCGCTGCGCGAAGCGTGTCCTTGCGCTCTCTGTGAGGGAGAGCCAGATGTGATGGGGAATAAAGTTGTCTTGAAAAAACAACTCACAGCTGAAAGTTTTCTTTTAAAAAAATATGAATTTGTTGGCGGCTATGGAATTCAATTTTTTTGGGGCGATGGTCATAGTAGTGGGATTTATTCCTACCGTTATTTGAGAGGATTCTCCAATGAGTAGCATGCTCTCTCCATCAAAGAGAAGGGGAGTCATCGTCCTCCTAGGATTTTTGATAGCATTGGGTCCGCTGACGCTTGATATGTACCTTCCAGCATTTCCCGCGATTGCGCGCGATTTGCATACTACAGCTGCATTGTTGGCGCTGACTCTTTCCAGTGATTTTATTGGAATTGCGTTGGGACAACTGTGCTATGGGCCGCTCCTCGATCGCTTCGGACGCAAGAAGCCACTTTATGTTGGGCTGTTCATTTATCTGATTGCTTCACTCTCCTGCATGACAAGTCGCCATCTTGAGCAAATGATTTTTTGGCGCTTTGTTGTCGGCTCAGGGGGGTGCGTTGCGGGAATCGTTTCTTTTGCTTCAGTGCGAGATTTTTTCGAGCCTGAGGAGCGGGCCAAAATTTTTTCCATCATAATCCTTGTCATGGGAGTGTCGCCTCTTTTTGCTCCAAGCTTAGGAAATATCCTCACGCTTGTTTTCGGATGGCAGGCGATTTTCTTGATGTTAGCTATTATCTCTTTTTTTCTTATTCTTGGAGCTCGCTTCCTCTTGCCATCAAAGGTTCTGCCTGATCAAGACGTGCGTTTAAGTCCATGGGGTATTTTAAAAGATTACCAACAAATCGCTGCTACTCCCTGTTTCTATATTTATGGTCTTTGCGGGGCTTGCTCTTTTGCGGCCCTTTTTGCTTACGTTTCGGGATCGCCGCAACTCTTTCTCAATTTTTTTCATGTGAGCACAACAACCTTTAGTTGGATTTTCACATTGATTGCAGCTGGTTTTATTTCAGCGAGCCAACTCAATATTTGGTTACTAAAGTTTTTTAAAAGCGTTTCTATTTTGCGCGGAGCCTTATTTTTTCAGGCAGGAATGGCTTTGCTGTTTTTAAGCATGTTCCTCACAAATCACCTCTCATTCATGATGGCATCGAGTCTCCTCTTTTTTCTGATGGCTTCTGTGAACATCACTTTTTCTAATTCCAATGTGCTGGCAATCGACCCCTTTGGAACTAATACTGGTCGAGCTTCCGCCTTGATTGGTTTTTCTCAAATGTTTCTTGGGGCCATCTCATCAATGAGTGTGGGTATTTTAGGGGGTAAAAATTTAATGGCGATGCCATTAGTCATTATGATCTCATCCTGTTTGGCATTGGCTCTTTTTGTTAATGGGGGAAAAATTTTTAAGAGAATAGAGTCGCCCTAAAGCGAGTTTTACGATTGTATTATTTTCCCATGGAACAAGTCATTATCGTCGGTACCGGCTGCGCCGGATTAACAGCAGCCATCTACACAGCACGTGCGAATCTTTCGCCGCTCGTTCTCGAAGGAAGTCAGCCTGGTGGTCAATTGACCACGACAACGGAGGTGGAAAATTTTCCGGGATTTCCTGAAGGCATCGACGGACCAGAACTGATTATGAAGATGCACAAGCAGGCAGAACGCTTTGGTGCACGCTTCCTATACGGCAGTGTCGAAGAGTTTGAACAACGCGATGAAATCAACCGCGTGAAGGTCGATGGCAATTGGCTTGAGACGAAAGCGCTCATTATTGCTAGTGGTGCCTCGGCGCGCTGGCTCGGACTTGAGGGAGAAAAAGAACTTGTGGGTCACGGCCTCACCTCGTGTGCAACGTGCGATGGAGCTTTTTATCGGAATGTTCCCGTTTGTGTTGTCGGTGGTGGTGATTCGGCCTGTGAAGAAGCTTTGTTCCTCACGCGTTTTGCTTCAGAAGTTTATTTGATTCATCGTCGTGATACGCTCCGAGCTTCCAAGATCATGGCCGATCGCGCCTTGGCTCATCCTAAGATCAAGCCGATCTGGAATGCAGCCATCGAACGTTATGTGACCGATGAAGAAAAAAAGATGCGTGCTGTTCAGCTTAAAGATCTCGTGACGGGCGAAGAGCGGGAATTGGAAGTGAAGTGTGTCTTTGTTGCGATTGGACACAATGCCAATACGGGTCCCTTTGCAGGAAAGTTGGATATTGATAAAAAAGGATATCTTGTTCCGAAGCATGGAACGGAGATGAATCTTCCTGGTGTCTTTGCGGCTGGTGATGTCGCCGACCAAATCTATCGGCAGGCCGTGACAGCTGCTGGCCAAGGGTGTGCAGCAGCGATCACCGCGGAACGCTGGCTGGCGGAGAATGTGTAAAGAGTAAAGAGTGAAGGGTAAAGTGTGCTGAGGCAAAATTTTCTATGATCTCTTTTTCTTAAAAGTACATTTTGTGAAGACATGAATTTCGAAAAGCTAATTTATTTTCGATCTTAAAAATACTCTTCACTCTTTACCCTTTACTCTTCACTTTTTCCCCATGCTCGTTTGCGATCTCACTCAATTCTATTCCCCTGTTGGCGGAGGAGTGCGTCGTTACATCAGTGAAAAGGCAAAGCACCTGAAAGCAGCAGGACATCGGCATTTGTTGATTGTTCCTGGTGAAAAAACAGAACGTCGTGAAGAGGATGGGAATATTGTTTATACGATTGCTTCGCCGCTCATTTCTCGTACGGCTCGTTATCGTATCTTGCTCAATTTAGCGCTGATTGAAGAGGCTCTGGAACGGGAGAAGCCTGACATCATCGAGTCGGGAGATCCATACCAAGTAGCTTGGAAGGCGATTGCCTCAGGGCATGGTCTCGGTATTCCGACCGTTGGATTTTATCACTCTCATTTTCCTG
Source organism: Verrucomicrobiia bacterium (assembly GCA_026398175.1). Classification (GTDB taxonomy): domain Bacteria; phylum Verrucomicrobiota; class Verrucomicrobiia; order Chthoniobacterales; family UBA6821; genus CAIWMF01. The sequence continues at coordinate 6,001 of JAPLTJ010000081.1, forward strand.
AAGCCACCGTTCGCTCCGTCGCAAAATATTTTGGCGGGATATCTATCCTCATTGCGGAGGAAATTTCAAAGCGCTATGTCGCGGCGCTCTACAATCGCTTTCAACGAACGCTGGTTCCGAGCTCTCTCTATACACAATTGCTCACCACGTGGGGCGTAGAAAATGCCGTGACGCTCGAGCTCGGAGTTGATACCGAAATTTTTTATCCTGATCGAGAACGTGGAAAAGCTATTCGAAAAAATCTATCGTTGCCTCACGATCGCTGCCTCTTGCTTTATGTGGGGCGATTGGCACCTGAAAAAAATGTGAGAACATTGATGGGAGCTTTTTCTCGCCTGCATCAACAAGAGCCACATCGCTATCATTTAATTGTGATTGGAGATGGTCCGCTGCGAGGCACCTTGCAACGCCTTGCTGACAAAACAGGAGAAGTCACCTGGCGTTCCTATTGCCAAGATGCTGCCGAGCTCGCTGACATTTATCGTGCTGCGGATCTCTTTATTCATCCTGGGACGCAAGAGACCTTTGGGTTGGTGACGATCGAGACGCAAGCCTGTGGAACGCCTGTGATTGGAATTCAAGGAACTTCAACAGAACGACTCGTGGTGGTAGGAAGTGAATTAGGAGCTCGTAAAAATAATCCACTAGCACTTGCCGAAGCCATTGAAAACGGCTCGCGAGCCGATTTGGTTGAGCTGGGAACCAAGGCTGCTGGCATCGTGAGAGAACGTTATTGTTGGAAGAAAGTTTTTGAAAAACTTTTTAAGGTTTATCAAGAAGTGATTGATGAGTATAATCCCTAGTGGAAAAAGAAATTAACCGCGAAATACGCGAAACTTCGCTAAAATAATTTTTCCGCGTTAAGTTCGCGTATTTCGCAGTTTGAATTTCTTCTTCTTGTTTAACCTATGATCATCAGCAATCCTTCCTCCGGCATCATCATTCGTCGCTACCAAGCGGCAGATCGCGCTCGTGTCCGCGAGTTGTGCTGTCAGACTGGTTTTTTGGGACAAGATATTGCTCCCGTTTTTGAAGATCGTGAACTTTTTGCAGACTACTTAACTCGTTATTACACGGACATAGAGCCCGAGTCTTCTTTTGTTTTAGAGCAAGAGGGTGTCATCAAAGGATATCTCCTCGGGTCGCATCTTCCTTTCCGGCAGCAATGGTTTAATTTTGCAAACAATATCAAACTCTTTTGTCGCGGGATGAGTCACTATCCGAGCTACAATAAAGCGACGCGGAATTTTATTGGATGGATTTTGCGCAACTCTTGGAGAGAGGTTCCTGCAGCACCAAGAAAAAGCGCCCATTTTCATTTTAATATTCTACCCGAGGCACAAGGCCTTGCTCATTCGACCGCGCTGATGAATGCATATCTTGATTATCTTCGGAGTAAAGGGGTCGAGTCGGTCTACGGCCAGGTGGTGACTTTTGAAACGCGACGTGGAGCGCGCGTTTTTGAACGTTATGGCTTTCAGGTGCTCGAACGGCGAGAGATAACAAAGTATCGCAAAGTTTATTCTGAGCCGGTTTATCTGACAACAGTGCTCATGAAGCTGGCTCCGCCTGATGCAGGCTAGACCATAGCAATAAAGCGCCGTGCGGCTTCGTCAGCGATCAAGATTTCATCCAGCGAAGGATCTGCGACGAGGGGAATAGTATTCATGGCTCGTTCCACGGAGTGCCAGATTTCAGGGAATGGAATTTTTCCATCGAGGAAGAGAGCAACAGCAACTTCGTTAGCGGCGTTGAGCACGGCGGGCATGGTACCACCTTGCATGCCAGCCTGACGAGCGAGTCTCAATGCAGGAAAGAGATCGTGACGTGGTTTTTCAAAATGGAGGCGCCCAATGCTGGTCAAATCAAGGTAGGAGGCTGGTCCAGCAACACGATGTGGATAAGTTACGGCGTATTGAATCGGGAGCATCATATTGTTTTGACTCAGCTGAGCCAAAATCGAGCCATCCACAAACTCCACCATCGAATGAATGATGCTTTCGGGATGAATCACGACATCGATTTTTTCGATCGGTACATTGAAGAGCCATTGAGCTTCGATCATTTCAAGGCCTTTGTTAAAGAGAGTGGCGGAATCAAGTGTGATTTTTTTTCCCATTTTCCAAGTGGGATGACGAAGTGCCATTTTAGGAGTCACATCAAAAAGAGCCTCTGCTTTTTCCACATTGCGAAAAGGACCTCCTGAGCAGGTGAGGATCAAACGTCGCACCGTTGTAGGATCACGGCCCTCGAGGCATTGGAAAAGGGCGCTATGCTCGCTATCGACGGGCAGCACGTTTCGGTGATATTTTTTTGCTGCGGCCATGACATGTTTGCCAGCCATGACTAAAATTTCTTTGCTGGCAACGGCCAAATCTTTTCCTGCTTCTAGAGCGGATAGTGCTGGCTGCAAACCAGCAGTTCCCGAAATGGCAATGAGCACCAGATCGGTCTCGGGCAGCGTTGCGAGCTTGATGAGGCCTTCAGATCCGTGATGAATTTTGCAAGTGCTCCCTAATTCTTGTCGGAGCTGTTGTGCTGTTGTGGCGTTTTGAGTGCTGATAGCCTGGGGTTGAAACTCTCGCGTGAGCTCGAGAAGACGTTCTCCGTTGTTGTTGCCAGAGAGGCCAATAATTTTCATCTGCTCAGGCAATGCACGCGCTACTTCAGCAGCACTGCCACCAATCGAGCCAGTGGCTCCAAGAAGAGAAACGTGACGAGGAGTCATATTAAAATAAGAGAATTCACCACAAAAATCACAAAGAAATCAAAAAATTATTTAACCGCAAAGAACGCAAAGAGCACAAAGAAAGAAAATAAATTTTTTGCGTTCTCTGCGTTCTTTGCGGTTAATTTTCAGCTCATCCTCATCAGCAAAATAAAATAAAAGATGGGAGCTGTGAACAACAAGCTATCGATCAAATCAAGTCCGCCGCCAATGCCAGGAAGGGTATGGCTCGAATCTTTTGCGTAGAGCGAGCGCTTGAGGAGGGACTCTGCTAAATCACCTGCAATGCCCACAGAAGCTAATCCCAGCGAGAGAAGAATTACGATGCCTGGCGTGAACAGAGAGAGCTGTTGGCGAAAAATAAAATAAAAAATTAAACTGCTGACAAGAGAAAATACAAGGGCTCCAAAAAATCCTTCCCACGTTTTTTTGGGACTAATGTTGGGACAAAAAAGATGTTTGCCAAAAAGGCTGCCGCAGAGAAAAGCCCCAACATCAGCAAACTTGGTTAGCACAAGTAAAAAGAGAACGTAGTAGGTTCCTGTCATCAGACCAGTGGAAGTGCGAGGCGTGAGATAAAGTATTTTTAAAAGGAAAGAAAAGAGCCAAGGAATGTAGGCGACACCAAAAAGAGTGAAAGCAATCCCTTCCGCAGAGGTGCGCTCCACATGTTGAGGCCTCAAAAATTCTCGGAAAAAAAGGACCAAGATCGTCACTATTAAGATGCCTGCATCAAAAGCAAAGATGCCGCCACCGCCTGTAGCCAAGGAAGCAGAGTAATGAGGATAGTGAAGCAGCCAGCAATTTCCGAATAACAAGGAGATGCCCGCTGTGTAGCCGATCCGCCAATTTCGTGGGAGTGAGCTGACTTTTAAGAGCCAAAAATATTCCCAGAGCGATCCCAGGGCGGCCGCTACAATTAAGAGACAATAACCCATTTCCCACTTCATGACGACTGTGGCAATGATGAGCCCCCAAAGAATCAGGGTGCTCAACAGGCGAGGGGCAAGTGAGGTTGGAAGAGGTTTCATTGGTTTAGCTAGGTTGAAGGCTGGATTCCCCGCCTTCGCGGGGACAAGGGTTACAGGTTGCAGGTTACAGGTAAATCAAATATTTAGAGGAATTGATGTCCTTGAGAGGGGGAGTATAAAGTTACAGGAAGATGTCATCGCATGTAGTTTTAATTTTTCTTCTTCGATCTTCTCCTTCATGTTCCTGTGTCTCTTTAAAATTGGAACGTTTTTACATGCCCTAGAAGGCTCGATTTTAAGAGGGGGGCTATGGTTATACTCCTGCAAATGATATTTATGAGGCGCCTGATTTTTAGTGAATCATGCACATGGTTAATGGGTTGCTGTTATTATAGCGTCTCTTGCAATAGGGTGCATCCTGATATTTTCTCTGTAGTAAACGGGTCGGATTTCTCGAGAATATTCGTAAAATGAGGAAGAAGGGGCTCTTAATTTGACGTTTCAACGCTAGAGCATTTTCACTAAAGTTGGTGCTGCGAAGAACCGCGTCACTCCGGTGCTCGCGTTTGGCTCGCTCGCTCCCGCTCGGCTCGCCCCTGCGGGGCTGCCTTCGGCAGTCCATCCAGCGGCCTCCCGGCCGGCTGTATTCTCGTTCCTGGCACTGCATCGGCTACAACTTCATTTAAAACGCTCTAATCTATTTAATGGAAGTGGTATAAGATTGCTTTCCTCATAATGTTGTGCTTATCCTTCCCCACGTTATGAATAAGCAATCTAAGGACCAAAAACTTTTCAAAGCACACGATCATTATTTTCGAAGTGCCATGGATGATCCCGATGTCGCTATGTCTTGCATTCGTGCTCACTTGCCAGCAGAAATCGTTGCGCAGATTGATGTCAATTCTCTTCAGCTCATGAAGGGAAATTTTATTGAGGGGAACCTACGTGAAAAAATCACTGATGTTTTGTACAAAGCGACGATTGATGGAGAGAAAGGGTACATTTGTTTTTTGATAGAGCATCAGAATACTCCGGATCGATTAATGCCATTGAGGTTGCACCACTATATTCTTCAAATTATTGAAAAAGATCTCGAGGAACAAAAAAAACTAGAAAGCCTGAAAGGATTTAACCTAAAAACGTGAATGAAAATAAAAATTTTTACGCAATATAGCTTGTTTCAAAATGTTCGTTCTAATGCCTCACTAACCGTTCAGGTTAGCCGCGGCCTTACAACAACCATTTTTAAATCAACCTCCTTACATAAACTTTCTCATTTTCATTCACGTTTTTAGGTTTAAGGAAAAAAAAGAAAGAAACTTTTCAAACTTCCACTGGTGTTTCCTCATGTCATCTACAATGGCCAAAGTAACTACTCTTACTCAACTGATATATTCGAGTTGTTTTACGATCCTGAAAAAGCACGCAAAGTTTTTTTGCAACCTTTTGGTCTCACCGTTCTGAAAGATAGCAAAGATGATCAACTTAAAAAAGAATCTCTCATTGGAATGGTGGAACTTTTGTTGAAGCATGCTTCAACACGTGATATGTTCTCTTTGATAAACGAGGTCTTATACCATTTCCATTAATCAATGAGACTATAGGACGTAGGAGTTTTGGTTTCTAGCAAGGCGGAAGAGTGAGGCGCTATGCAAGCATAACGTAAGCTCTGACAACGAAGCTAGGGAGCAAAAGAACAAGTCACAATAGTCCGATTAATTAATGGAAATGG
>JAPLTJ010000132.1 GCA_026398175.1 Verrucomicrobiia bacterium
TTGAGATCGTTTGTCTCTGGTTACATGATGATAGCCTCTGGCCATGATAATCTCCTTGGTTTTGACACCTTAAAGATTACCATCATCATGTAGCCTTTCTATTTTTTTTCACGTGTTGCACTTCGCGGTTGAAAGGGCCCAATTTAAAAGGCGATAATTTACTATTTTTTAAGAAAAATAGGAAAATTCGTGTTTTTCGGACAGGCCCTATTTATCAAGCCTTCAGAACCATACCTCTAAAATAAAGATGTCCTAGGAGAAATTCAAATTACTTCCCGTCCATTTCAATTTTTGACGAAGGATTTGAGGGAAACTGGTGTGTGGCAGCGTCGCTAAAGGAAGTGTTTTTTCAGAAGTGGTGATAGCAAGACGCTCTTGAGGCTGCATTAACCGAGGTTCGCGACCATCGAGTGAAATAAAAATTTGCTGATCTCCAGGTGCCTTAATCGTGAGGATGCTTTTGTTATCAATCACCATGGAGCGATTGCTAAAAACATGTGGGCAGATTGGAGTGATGAGGAGTGTTTTGCTTTCTGGCATCATGATAGGACCTCCTGCGGCTAAGGAATAGGCTGTCGAGCCGGTGGGTGTGGCGATAATGAGGCCATCCGCATGATATTCGGTGAGGGGAGTTGCATCAATGTTGACGGAGAGGCGAATCAATTGTGAACGCTCACCCCGGCTGATGACGATATCGTTTAGTGCTAAGCCATGAAAGCGATCGTTGATCTTGAGTTCTAGGAGACTGCGATGACTGAGAATGTACTCTTGATCGATGATGCACTGGAGTGCTTGTTTATATTCTTGTGCCGGCAAGCAGGTCAGAAAACCAAGAGAGCCAATATTGAGTCCAAAAATAGGACGAAGAAGAGGTCCGGAATGATGCAAGGCGCGCAAAATGCTTCCATCTCCTCCCATCACCAAAAGCAGATCAACTTTTTCAGCAAGCATTTCCTCATTGAGAGGGGAGTGTTCTTGAATCAGAGCCGCTGTGGCCTGTTCCATCAAAAAAGGAACGTGGCGTGCGTGAAGCTCGGCGACGATCGTTTTGACAACGGAAGCAGCGCCAGATTTTTTAACATGTGCTATTAATCCAATCATCGGTTCATTTTTTTTCAAGGTTTCAACAGCGCCAGAAATTCAATATTGCCGGTCATTCCAGGCAAGGGAGATTCCATCACGTTTTCAAAACGATGGCCAGCTTGTTCAACCCAATCTCGAATGGAAGTAGCAGCTTTTTGACGTGCTTCAGGATCACGAACAATGCCACCATGGCCCACTTCTTTTTTTGAAAGTTCAAATTGAGGTTTAATGAGTACGATCATGCATCCTGCTGGCTTCACGAGTTGAAAGGCAGCTGGGAGCACACGGGTGAGGGAGATGAAACTTAAGTCGGCAACAATGAGATCAAATTGATTTTCAAAATCAGGAGCCTCCAGATAACGAGCGTTGACTCCCTCGTGCACTGTCACGCGAGGATCTTGTCGCAGTGACCAGGCGAGTTGTCCTTTTCCAACATCGACAGCAGTGACGTGCTTGGCGCCATGCTGCAAGAGGCAATCAGTGAATCCTCCAGTCGAAGAACCGAGATCGAGGCATTCCCAATCCGTAGGATTGATTTCAAATTGTTTCAATGCTCCTTCTAATTTGTGACCGCCACGGCCGACGTAGCGGTCTTGCTGGGTGATTTCAATTTTGCTCGTAAGCGCAGTTTTTGTTCCAGCCTTGCTGGCAACTTGTCCGTTAACAAGGACACGACCTGCCAGGATCGAGCGTTGCGCTTTTTCTCGCGAATCAAAAAATCCCTGCTCGTGGAGCAATTGGTCGAGGCGCAATGAAGAACTCACAAGGATGGAAGCGTGAATGTCAGGAGTTGCTCCGGTTTATCAAACAGAAATTCCGGATTCATCGAGCGGAGAACTTCAGCTGAGTTATAACCCCAGGTAACTGCTGCTATCCGGATCGCGGTTGAATGCGAGGCTTCGATGTCACGGGTTTCATCGCCAATGTAGATGAGGTCTTCCGGTTGGAGCTGATATTCCTTCATGATGCGACGGATCTCACGACTTTTTCCAAAGAGCTTGGAGGAGCTGCGTAGGAATTCAAAGCAGGTGATCTGATGATGTTTTAAAAAAGCGCTGACGTTGGCTTCTGAGTTGGAAGTCAAGATGCCCAGGCGAAAGCCTCGCTCGTGGAGCTGTTGCAAAATAGCGGGCACGTTAACGATCGGCTCCACTTGATGGATCCGTTCATGAAATTTAACCAAACCACGACGTGCAATTTTTGGAACTCGCCAGCGGCGGATGCCTAAGTGGCGAATCAGTTTTTGAGTGGTCATGTTGCGTGCCTCGGGAAGCTCTTCCTCGGGAAGCGAGCGAAAACGAAATTCCTCAGAGAGTTCATTTAAAATCCGAAGAGCCATGGTCCGTGTATCAGCCACGGTACCATCAAAATCAAAAAGAAGAACTTTAGCAGAGGAGGAGATCACAAGATGGGCACAGAAAGTTAGGACGAAGCAGAGGTCCCATTATTATTTTGCGAAAACATAAAATCAAAAGAAGGAAATGGTTTGATGTCAGTTCCCATTTGAATAGGAGCCACAGCCCCTGTTAGTCCAGGAGAGGAGATGTTGCTAGGAGTTGGCTGAGCAGTTGGGAGGTTGAGCTCAATGTTGGTGGAGGAGGTTTCCATGGTGATGAAGTAATGAGTTGTCTTTTATCATTCTTGTTCAAATTAAAACTAATCAACAGAAGAAAAATGATTGCTAACGATATTCTAGCTACACTACCGTCATTCCTGCGGACGCAGATTGTTGTTTTCTTCTGGGTCCTCGCCTCCGCGAGGAGGCGATCTTTATTTTTGTTTTCGTAAAAGTATTTTTTAATCCAGATCGGGAATTTTGAATTTTTTTGACGCTACGACTCCAATCTGAATTGACTGTTGCTGGCATCGGTCCCAGCCTTCGCGGGGATGACGTACCAGCGTCCGCTGGAATGACGAGTAGGAGTATAATTTTAGCTTCAACTTTTAATCGGCCAATCCATGATCCCTTTGAATTTGCCTTCTTCAATTTCAAGACCAAAGTTGCCAGCAACAAGTTCAGCAATGCGTTGCATCTCCTCATTGGTCAACAGGGGTGTCTCAGAAGTGGCAGCAAATTCACGAAGCTGTTCTTCGTTATAAATATTGGGAAGAACAGTCGCAACGCGTGGGTCGTGCAAGACCCATTGCAGGGCCGCTTGGCCGAGTGTCCGATTTTTATTTTCTAAAAAACGAAGTTGGTCGATTTTCTTAACGCCGTTTAAGAGCCAGCTGCGAGGGCGATGATTGCGGTGATCGTTCGGTGGAAAGACGGTTTCGGCTGTATATTGTCCTTCGAGCATTCCTGAAGAGTGAGGGACGCGGATGAAAAATTTCGTTTTTGCTTGAGACTCTTCTGCGATGCGATGAAGCGCTTTGCCAGGATGTTGTTCGAGCAAGTTGTAGATATGTTGCAAGACGTCGGGTTGGCGTTTTTCAATCGCGGCTCCACCTTCGCCCAGCCAGCCGATCGCGGGGCCGAGGGCCACGCCATCGTGGAGAATTTTTCCTTCAGCGCGGAGAGCTTCTAAGACTTCCCAAAGATCATCCTGCATCACTTGCTCGATGTGAATGTTGTGCAATTGTAAAATATCAATGTGATCGGTCTGAAGGCGCTTCAGAGCTGCCTCTGTTGCTTGCCGAATGGAATCAGGACGAAAATCTTGAGGGATTTCTCGCTGACCGCGACGCTCGTTACCGTGGTTAATAAAATCGTAACCAACTTTGGTGGCAATGACGACGCGCTCACGTTCGCCGACACTCGTAAATGCTTTGGCGATGAGTTCTTCACTCCGGCCATTGCCGTAGGTATCAGCGGCATCAAAAAGAGTGATGCCAAGATCTGCTCCCAAGCGCATGAGACGAACGGCCTCGTCGTCAGTGAAGGTTCCCCACCAGCCAGTGGAAACGGTCCAGAGACCAAAACCAATTTCACTAATTTTTAAATTAGAACCAGGGAGTGTGCGGTGTTTCATAGGGAATGATTTAACCACAAAGAAAACGAAGATACAAGGAGGCTGTAGGCGATAGGCTATAGGCTGTAGGTCAAGATAGACTTGCTGGAAAATCAAAATATAATTTATCAACTTTGCTAATAATGTTGATTGTGGCTTGTTGTAATCTATAGCCTACAGCCTATAGCCTTTGGTCTCTACAGCTAGATGCTGCTGGCTTGCAAAGCAGCAACTTTAAAAACTAACTTTCCAGGACGAGCTTTCTCTATGTCTGAAAACCAAGCAGCACTCAATCCAGAATTGCAGCGCATGAAAATGCGCGATGAAAAAAAAGAACATTGGAGTTTGTGGGGAACTTATTTGAGTGATCGGCAATGGGGGACGGTGCGTGAGGACTATTCTGCAGATGGTGATGCCTGGAACTATTTTCCATTTGAGCATTCTCGTTCTCGTGCTTATCGCTGGGGTGAAGATGGGTTGTTAGGATTTACCGATCGAGATAATCAAATTTGCTTCGCGCCCACATTTTGGAATGGAAAGGATGAGATCCTCAAGGAACGTCCCTTCGGCCTCTCTAATCCTCAAGGAAATCATGGAGAAGATCTCAAAGAGTATTATTACTTTCTTGAAAATACGCCGACAGGCAGTTTGATGCGAGCGTTGTACAAATATCCTCAAGCAGCCTTTCCTTACAAAGAACTCATTGAAGAAAATGGGCGTCGTTCAAAAAATGATCCTGAGTATGAATTGGTCGATACCGGTATTTTTAATGAAGGACGCTATTTTGATATTGTTGTCGATTATGCCAAAAACGATACCGATGACATTTGCATTCGCATTCAGGCTACCAATCGAGGCCCTGAGGCGGCGCCTCTTTATATTTTGCCGACGATTTGGTTTCGCAATACATGGTCTTGGGGAAAGAGTGATCTCTCGAAGCCAGAGATGCGCTTAGAATCAGATGGTGAGAGCATTATCATTCAATCAGCAAAACTTTCTGTAGCAAACAAGGACCAAGAGATTGCCCATCCGTGGGAGCTTCCTAGCTATCATTTATTTTTTGAGCAGCCGACGGAAATCTTGTTTACGGAAAATGAGACGAATGATGAAAAGATTTTTAAATCAAAAAACCCTGCGCTTTATGTCAAAGATGCTTTTCATGAATATCTGATTCAAGGACACAAGGAGGTTGTTAATCCTGAGCAACGAGGCACGAAAGCCGCTCCTGTTTATTTTAAAAATGTAGCGCCAGGAGAAACGTGGAGCGTGCGCCTCAGGTTGGTAGCTTCAAAAAAAGTGGAGTCAATCTCTACGCCCGCTTCAGAGCTTCTTGGCACAGCAATTGATGAAGTCATTCTCTGTCGCGAAGAGGAGTGTAATAAATATTACGAACAACTGAATCCTAATATCGATCCAGAATCGGCTCTGATTCAGCGCCGAGCTTTTGCGGGCCTTTTTTGGTGCAAAAAGTTTTATTACTATCCCGTGATCACTTGGCTACGAGGAGATCCAACCATGCCGCCGCCTCCTCCAGGGCGCTGGAAAGGGCGTAATTCGACTTGGCAAGAGATGCATGCTCACGATTTGATCTCCATGCCTGACTCTTGGGAGTATCCCTATTTTTGTAGTTGGGACTTGATGTTTCAATCGCTCGCTCTTGCTGTTGTTGATCCGGCTGCTGCCAAACGACAAAACTTACTGCTCCGCGGCGAACGCTATACTTCGCCTGGCGCTCAAGCCCCTTCGTACGAATGGTCGCTTTCTGATGCAACGCCTCCCATTGATGCATGGGCAGCTTGGAGAATTTATTCCATTGAACGCGCTAAAACAGGAAAGGGAGATCATGCCTATCTTCGAGAATCATTTATCAAATTGTTACTGACTTATTCTTGGTGGTGCAATCGCGTTGACAGTCGAGGAGATGATGTTTTTGCAGGAGGATTTTTGGGGCTGGATAATATTAGTATTTTTGATCGGCGCTATGATCTGCCTGATGGAAGCAAAATCATGCAGAGCGATGGAACTGCCTGGATGTCGATGTTTGCTTTGAACATGCTCAACATTGCGATCGAATTGGCCAAGACTGATCCAGAGTATGAGCGTGTCGCCAATAAATTTTTAAGTGATTTTGTTTACCTTGCTGCAGCCTTAAACAATAAAGGCCATGACGGCTTCACGCTTTGGGATCATGAAGATGGATTTTATTACGATGTCATCAAACGACCTGATGGTTCTTCAGCGCATTTAAAAGTTCGTTCTGTTGTTGGTCTGACGCCGCTTTTTGCCGTCGAGAGTTTTGATGCAGCCACGGTCAACAACTTTAAGACGCTGCTCAAGCGATTTGATTGGTTCCGCCATCATCGTCCTGAATTAATGTTTCAATTGCAGCATGTCCAAGAAGTCATTGAGGGGCGTCGATTAGTTTCTTTAGTGCCACCAGACCGACTCAAAAGAATTTGCAAACGTCTCTTTGATGAAAACGAATTTCTTTCACCGTATGGGATTAGAGCTCTTTCAAAATATTATTTGGATCATCCCTACACCTTCACGGAAGGGGAGACGAGTGCTACTATTACTTATTCGCCAGCAGAAAGCCCTTCCGGGATGTTTGGAGGAAATTCAAATTGGCGTGGGCCTGTTTGGATGCCGATGAATTTTCTTATTATTGAAGCGCTGCAGAAATTTGGTTTTTATTTTGGAGATACTTTTAAGGTCGAATTTCCTACAGGAAGTGGCGTTATGATGAACCTTTGGGAGATCTCCCTGGAATTGGAACGGCGTGTTGTGAGTCTTTTTGTTAAAGATAAAAAGGGACGGCGTCCGTTCAATGGTCAAGAAGAGCTTTTTCAAAATGATCCTCATTGGAAAGATGAGATTCTCTTTTATGAATACTTTCATGGAGACACCGGCGCAGGCTTGGGGGCAAGCCACCAGACGGGCTGGACGGCGCTTGTGGCGAAGTTAATTCACCAGTTGTCTCCGTTTGAACAATTATAAAAAAGGCGGAAGGCTGAAGAAAAGTTTACTTGAAGAAAAAATATTTTTTGAATCCAACTCTTCTAATCGCAGATGAATTTACAAATTGGTTTTCAATTTCTGACCTTCAGCCTTTAGCCTTCAGTCTTTAGCCTTCTTCTCAATATTCGGCAAGAAGCCTGTCAGTAAGCCGAGGAAGGGTAGGAAAGAGCAGACTTTAAAAACAAACTCAATGCTTGTCTTGTCAGCAAGAGCTCCTAAGAGTACCGAGCCGAGGCCTGCCATTCCAAAAGCAAGTCCGAAGAAGAGACCTGAGATTAAGCCGACATTTCCTGGTAGCAACTCTTGAGCATAGACAAGGATAGCTGAGAAGGCTGAAGAAATGATGAGGCCAATAAAGACAACCAAGACCCCAATCCAGAAGAGGTTCGCGTAGGGAAGAAAAATAGAGAAAGGAGTAGCGCCTAAAATGGAGATCCAAATAATTTTTTTTCGGCCATAGCGATCTCCGAGAGGACCGCCAATGATGGTTCCCATGGCTGTTGCAAAAAGAAACAGAAAAAGAAAATATTGAGCGTGAGGAATAGAGAGATGAAATTTTTTAATTAAGAAGAATGTGAAATAGCTAATCATGCTCGACATGTAAAAGAACTTGGAAAAGACCAGGACAATTAAGATGGTGAGGGCCATAGCAATTTTAGCTCGTGGCAATCGACTGTAATGCGATTTAGCCGTAGCCTTGCTAGGAAGGCGGTGAATATTTTTGATAAACCAAAAACCGACTCGCGTGAGTATGATGATTCCCATGAAAGCAAAAACTCCAAACCAAACGAGCTTAGGGCGTCCATAAGGAACGATGAACAAAGCTGCGAACAAAGGTCCGAGTGATGTTCCCATGTTGCCGCCAACTTGGAAAAGCGATTGGGCCAGCCCATGATTGCCTCCCGAAGCCATGTGAGCAATGCGAGATGCTTCTGGATGAAAAATGGCTGCGCCTGCTCCAATCAAGCCTGCTGCCAGCAGGACGTAATAGAAACTTCCAGCAAGTGCCATGAGTACAAGCCCAGTAAAGGAAAGTACCATTCCTGCCGCCAAGGCAAATGGTTTTGGATAACGATCGGTATAAAGTCCGATAAAAGGTTGTAGCACCGAGCCTGTAAATTGGCTCGCGAGTGTGATCAATCCAATTTGGAAAAAGTTGAGGTGAAAAGAACCTTTTAAAATCGGATAAATCGCAGGAACTAACGATTGTGTGACATCATTCAGCAGGTGACAAAAGCTGAGTGTGAGGAGAACAACAATAACAGTCTGATGAGATTGTTGGGGATGAGTCTCAATAGGGGTCTTCACGTTATTTTAATATAGTACATGAATTACGAGTGGTAAAGGGTTGGATAAAAAATTAAAAAGACAGGGCTGTGCTGGCCATGTAAGCCGTCCCATCACTCGCGATTGCAATCAGCGCATTGCCGGTGCTGTTTTCTTTTTCCGGAGTTGCAACCATGGTGGCGCTGATGGCTATGATCGGATTATCAAGAGCCGTGGGGCTGGCATCAGCGACGAAAAAACTTCTATTGCCGGAGTAGATGATGAGGGAGTGTTCCGTCTTGAGATCTTTGCCAAGATAAACCCAGGCTGTTCTTTGACCAATGGGGCAGGTGATGACATCGAGAATTTTAATCTGAGGGGCAGTGCTAGCTTGCGTGGCTTTGAAATGAGGAGCGCTGTTTTGCGCAGGAGTTACGGAGTAGGCAAATCCTGTTTCAACGCCAGCGTAGTGATAAGCAAATCCTTTTCCTTGATAAATCAAAAACTCTCCCGAGCCAGCTGAAAAAGAATTGCTCATCGCCTCTGTTTTTTTTCAAGTGATACCATCCGTTGAAAAAAGTGGTTCCTGTTGTGAAAAATCATCGACAAGAAAAAAGCCATCACGTTTTTTCAGAGAGGCTTCTACGACGACAAATCCTAATTGATCATTGGGACTCTGTTGCAGAGAGAAAACTTTTTTCTCAGAACCAGAGGGAGAAGTAATCTGCGTCCAGGTGATGCCATCAGTCGTTCTTACAACAGCACCGTCGCGTCCTGTCACCAGGCCTTCTGTTGAAGAAAAAGCTGCAACATCGTAGTGGCTTGCGGAGCCTGAAATTTTCTGCTGATTCCAAGTGTTGCCACCGTCATCGGAGGACGCGACCACAGAGTGATTATTTTTAGCATCAATGCCAAAAATAAAAAAACGTCCCAATCCATATTGAACACTGCAAACAGCCGCATGTTCGAACGCTCCTTTTTTTTGCCACCCAAGATGGAGGTTGGCATGATCGAGAAGATAGATCTCATCACCAGCTCCTTTTTTGTTTTTGATGATAGCAATAAAATCCCCAAGACCTGTAGCAGCCGCAATACTGATGGGATGCCCTGGGAGTGGCTGCTCCATCGAGATCCGTTCCCATGCAAAATGAGGCATGTGATCCTGCCCATCGGCATCGCAGCAACGAGGCTTGGAAAAAGTTCTACGATGACTAATACCATCTCCCCCAAATAAATGGACTATAAGACGCTGGAAGTTTGGTGTTGAGCAAGGCGGAAGAGTGCAGCGCTATGCGAACATAACGCCAGATCTGACAACGAAGCTCAGCGCCAAAATAACAAGTCAGATGGTCCAGTTATTTTAGGGAGGTCCAGTTATTTTAGGGAGATGGTATAACAACAAGAATGCTGCTCGTAAAAAAAAGAATCGATGAACAAGTGAGAGATGCTGGATCATCCTTATTGGACAATCCAAACGGCAATTTGTTCAAAAATACCTGATTTTGATTAGGCTTTTATTTTTTGTAAGCGTTTAGCTCACTGGCTAGTCAAATGGATATTGAGGAAGTAACGTTAATGTAATTTTCATAAAAAAAAACTGTCATTCCCGCGAACGCTGGAACCCAGAAGAAGGTCAATTCTGAGTTGAGTGAGTGACGTTAAAACTGTTTTATGAAATCAAAAAATAAAGATCCGAAGTCTGCTAGGTTCCCGCGTTCGCGGGAATGACATCGGGTGTGTGGCGATTGTTTATTTAAAATGAACACATCTTTTTGACTAGTGAATGCATGCAAAAAACCGATCTGCTGAACGATCGTTATTTTTTTAAAGCCACCAGCCTCACGACCAACTGCGTGAGGAGCATTGCTTCTCCTCCTTGGCTGCGGAGCAATTGCTGGTTCGTGTCACGGCACGTTAAGAATCCTTGAGCAAGTTGAGACTCCTCGAACTTGTTAGCATTCACTGCTGAGATGCCCAGGCCATAAGCATTCAGCGATCCATCTTTTTTGCGAGGAAGGTGGGCTGTTTCTGAAGCCGGAAGTTTTTGAAGAACCGAGGCAAAAAATTGAGGCTTCTCAGGGGCCTTCAAACGATGTTTGGTGAGGAGGCTTTTTGCCAGGAGGAGATTACGAACGGTTGGTACGATGGCCGCAAGCAAAATTCCCATGGCACTCTCGCCTTGACGGAGTAATTGTTTCAGCGTCTTGAGCGAGAGCGGAAGATCACGTTTTGCAATGGCATTACTCAAATCAAAAATTCCGCCGGTGCGTGTTTGAGGGACTAAGTTTCGAACCATTGTTGCTGTGATCAGTGGACCTCTTGTAGAACTCGCTGCTGGCGATGCAGTGCCAGGAGCCTCCGGCGCACAGCGGCTGAGTGTATAGTTAATACTCGATGACGCGAGCACCGGAGTGACACCGCAATGCGCGTCAGCAGTAGAGTTATGCAAGAGGTCTAAGGCTCCTGCTCCAGCAGCAGTGATCAATTTTGCCAGCTCTGATTCCATCTGCCCAGAGTTTGCGCCGACGCGTGCTGCTAAAATTTCAGCAGCTTCCTCGTCTAAACGAACGCCACGTTCTCGTGCCCTCGCAGTGACCCAGGAAATGACATCATTTTCGGTAGCATTAAATCCAAAGTCAGGTTTATCACAAAGAGTCGTGACAGCGAGCGCTAATAAACTTTTATAAAAAGCACGTCGTTTATCGGGCTCTGGAGCGCTCATCAAAAAACGAGTTCCTTCCGGTAACTCTGACTTCAAGATTTTTAATAATTTCTCGAGTGCCTCTTGAGTGGCTTCAGAGCGGCCAGCAGGGCTCTCTTTTAAAAAAGTCGCGCTTTTGAGCCAGACCAATTTTCCTCCTCCTAAAAAAGGAAAAGTCTGCAAACTTTGGATTGTCTCGTGAATCGCGTTGACGGAATGCTCCACCGTCTCTCCTGGAGCCTCGATGACTTCCATGCCAAAAGCATCATCACTAGGCGCTAGCTCGATCGCCAGCGCTTGGGCTTTGCGGCGGACCTCGGCATCATCGCTTCCAGTGACGAAAAAAATAGAGCGTGTCCCAAAATGTTTCAAATCGCGCACTGCGTCGTCGCTCCGGTGCTCGTCTCGTCGAGTATTTCCATATACACTCCTCGGCTCTGCTCCTCGCTCCTCGCATTGCATCGATTTTAAATCATTTTTGGACACGCTCTTCATCCTATTACTGATAGTTCTCTGAATAAAGGCTATAATGCTATGTTTTCTTTTTTCGTTTCTTATACGGCCGCGAGATTTGTTTCAAGTTCTCTCCCGATTTTACAGCTTGAATTTGATCACGCAAGAGAGCCGCTCGTTCGTATTCCATTTTACGCGAAGCATCCGCCATTTCTGTATGTAGCTCCTTCAATAAGACGGCGCGGTCATAAGGGGTCTCTTCCAAAAGATCATTTTCATCAGCCTCTAAGATGACGCGCAAACTTTTTTGAACAGGGCGAGAGACACCTGTTGGTGTGATGTTGTGTTCACGATTGTAGTCCATTTGACGGCGTCGTCGATCTTCGGTGATCTCAAGGAGTGAACGAATGCTCTCCGTGATTCTATCAGCAAAGAGATAGACTTCTCCGTTAATGTGACGTGCAGCGCGGCCCGCTGTTTGAATGAGGGATGTTTTGCTGCGCAAGAAACCTTCTTTATCGGCATCAAGAATGCAGACGAGGCTGACTTCTGGAAGATCGAGGCCTTCTCGAAGTAAGTTAATGCCAACCAAAATATCAAAATCGCCAGCACGAAGAGATCTCAAAATTTCTACACGTTCAATCGTATCAACATCGCTGTGAAGATAGCTCACCTTGAGGCCAACTTCCTTGAGGTAGTCGCTCAAATCTTCAGCCGTTCTTTTGGTGAGCGTTGTCACCAAGACACGTTCGTTTCGCTCTACACGAGAGCGACAGAGTTCAATGGTATCATCAATCTGTGATGCTAAAGGACGAACTGTAATGCGTGGATCAAGCAATCCTGTTGGCCTCAT
This sequence comes from Verrucomicrobiia bacterium, assembly GCA_026398175.1. Lineage (GTDB taxonomy): Bacteria > Verrucomicrobiota > Verrucomicrobiia > Chthoniobacterales > UBA6821 > CAIWMF01. The sequence goes on from JAPLTJ010000132.1 coordinate 12,326, forward strand.
GATCTGTTCGACGACCAATGTTGTTCCTGGCACGGTGGGATCCAGCGGTTCTGTTGCTGCATTTGGTTTTGGATGCTCCAAAAGGGGCATGTCTTTTTTAGGGTCCGTGTAATCTTGCTTGCCGGCGATGCTGTTAGAAAATTCAAATTTTCCAGGAGTGGCGCTGATGTAAAGATGTTGCTTTCCTGTTGCCATGAACTCTTCAAAATTAAGTGGACGGTTGTCCAAAGCGCTTGGGAGGCGGAAGCCATACTCGACGAGTGTCATTTTGCGAGCGCGATCGCCAGCGTACATTCCTCCTATTTGAGGAAGAGTTGCGTGGGATTCATCAATCACAATCATGGTATCTTGGGGCAAGAAATCTAGAAGCGTGTAGGGTCGTGATCCAGCTTCTCTGCCGGTGAGGTGGCGCGAGTAATTTTCAATGCCATTACAAAATCCCATCTCCTGCATCATTTCTAAATCATACTCAGTCCTCATTTTCACTCGCTGTGCTTCGATATATTTTCCTTGTGATTCCAGCCAGGCGAGGCGCTCTTTGAGCTCTGCCTGAATGCTCTGCATCGCTTTTTGCATTTTAGGCTTAGGCGTGACAAATTGCTTGGCAGGGAAAAGAGTGAGGTGCGTTAGATTATATTTAGAATTTCCGGTCAAAGGATCAAAGGCCGCAATGCGATCGATTTCATCTCCAAAAAATTCGAGGCGAATGCCGAGATCTTCCTCTTGCGCAGGGTGAATTTCAACGACGTCGCCACGCACGCGAAAAGTGCCTCGAGAAAATTCAATTTCATTTCGCTCATAAAGCATCGTGACTAATTTTTGTAAAAGTTCTTCACGAGGGATGGAGGTGCCTTGCTTGAGTGTCAGAACCATTTCTAAAAAATCCTCAGGAGAAGCCAAGCCGTAGATGCACGAAACACTGGCGACGACGATTACATCGCGTCGTGTCAGGAGGGAGCTTGTTGTTGAAAGGCGGAGGCGTTCAATCTCTTCGTTGATGGAACTATCTTTTTCGATGTAGGTGTCGGAGCGAGGAATGTAGGCCTCCGGCTGATAGTAATCAAAGTAACTAACAAAATATTCGACCGCATTGTTAGGAAAGAACTGCTTGAATTCGGAATAGAGTTGCGCCGCTAAAGTTTTGTTGTGAGACATGATCAACGTCGGTCGATTCAACGCTTGGATAAGATTGGCCGTTGTGTAAGTTTTTCCGGAACCGGTGACGCCGAGCAAGGTCTGGTGGCGGTTTCCAGCCGCGAGTGAACGTGTTAACTTATCAATGGCCTGAGCTTGATCTCCTTGAGGTTGATAGTCTGAATGAAGCTCGAAAGACATAAATATGGCTGAAGACTGAAGGCTAAAGGCTGAAGTGTATAGAATTTCCCAACTTTAATTTACTGGTCTTCAGCAAATCAGCAAAACAATTTAATAGTTTGCCATGAATTGATCGTAAAAGTTACTCTTATTGTTCATGAATATTCAGGATTCTTTGTTACTTCCTCTTTGGAAAAAAATAGAAGCAGGAGAGCGTCTCTCGCCATCGGAGGGGATGATTCTTTATGCTTCTGATGACTTGGAGGGGATTGGGGCGATGGCCAATGAGGTGAGGAAGAGAAAGCATGGAGCCGTTGCCACCTATATTTCCAATCGCTACATCAACTACGCTAATCTTTGTATTCTCAACTGCCAATTTTGTGCCTTCAGCGCCAAGAAACGAGATCCGCATGCTTTTGAAATGGCTGTTCCTGAGATTGTCGCTGCCACCAAAGAGGCTTGGGAAGAAGGCGCCACCGAGATTCACATGGTTGGGGGGCTTCACCCGACATTGCCAGCGAACTGGTATCTCGAGTTGCTGCGTGAAATGAAACGTGCTTGCCCGGAGATCAAGGTGAAAGCTTTTACAGCGATTGAAATTCGACATTTATCAAAACGGATTTTTAAAAAATCAATTTCTGAAGCACTCTATTTGCTACGCGAGGCTGGATTGGATGCGCTGACGGGAGGAGGGGCTGAAATTTTTGATCCGATCGTTCGTGATCAAATTTGTCGTGGCAAAGAAACAGCTGAAGAGTGGGCCGAAGTTCATCGTCTTTGGCATCAAATGGGTATGAGGAGTACGGCAACGATGCTCTACGGTCATATCGAGACTGCTACGCATCGCATCGATCATTTGCAACGGCTTCGAGAACTTCAAGATGAGACTCGTGGTTTCACAGCCTTCATTCCATATGCTTTTGTTCCTGAGACAACCGAGCTTGCTCATATTGTTCCCGTCGCGCCGGAAGAAAATTTAAGGAACTTGGCTATTGCGCGTTTGTTTCTCGATAACTTCGATCACATCACCGCTTATTGGATTAGCATGGGACTTTCGGTTGCTGCAGCAGCGCTCGATTATGGCGTGGATGATTTACATGGAACGATCAAAGAAGAAAAAATCTTCCACATGGCTGGCGTTAAAACGCCTCAAGAACAGACTATCGTTTCCTTTGAAGAGGTGATTCGAAAAGCAGGTCGGGTGCCATGGCAGAGGGATACTTTTTACCAGCGAATCAAAATGTAAATTAGCGAACAAAATAGTTAGCGTTTTAAGTTGTCAGTTGCTTTAACTGTTGAAAATGAAATTAAGAGTCAACTCAATTCCCTCAGAAATAAAACAGTATTTTTTAATATAAGATGAACGATCTAAAATTACTGACAACTGACAACCGGCAACTGACAACTCCATCGCTGCGCGATGGCATCACTCTCGGCGCCGTTTCCTATCTCAATGCGCAGCCTTTGCTGAGGGGGATCTCCTCTGAGGTCATCAAGACAACTCCTTCAAAATTGCTTTCGCTTTTTGAGTCAGAGAAAGTCGATGCGGCATTGTTATCGCTTTATGATATTTTGCAGCGGCCTCAGTTAGAAGTGGTCGATAACATTGCGATTGGATGTCGGGGTCCCGTTTATAGCGTGATTCTAGCTTATGAGGGACCGTTAGAAAAAATTAAAAAAATAAGACTCGATCCAGCGTCGCACACATCGAATGAACTTATAAAAATTATTTTTCAAAAATTTCACCAGCTTAATCCGGAATTTGTAGAAACTTGCAACGTGAATGATCCCTTGCTCCCTCGAGTTTTGATCGGCGATCCTGCCATTGCCTTTCGCGAGGGCGGTACCACTTGTTCGATTTTAGACTTGGGAGAAGAATGGTATCGATTTACAGGACTTCCTTTTGTTTTCGCGAGATGGTGTTTGAAAAAAGATCATCCTCATCAACAAGAAATCATTCGCGTGCTTCAGCAGGCGAAAGAATGTGGCTTGCGTGAGCGAGAGAAAATCGCAGCTTCTTGTTCTGATCCAGTATTTGCTCTTCGCTATTTCACAGAATATATTCGGTATGATTGTGGGGCAGAGGAAGAGAGGGGAATTGAATTGTTCCAATCGCTGCTTCTAAACTAAATCGGGTTAAATAATCGTTTTGGACAGCAATACTCTTTACCCTTTACTTCTTCTGCAATGCTCTCCCGCTTTAAACCGCTTCTTCTTTTATTTTTGGCTCAGGTTTGTGTTGGGGTGAATATTGTTTTTTCAAAAGGATTGGCTAGTCATATCAATCCTTTCATCATCATGACGATTCGCTTTACTGTAGCGAGTTTGTTTATGTCTCTCTTCCTGATAAAATCAGGCGAGGCGCGTCGATGGAATTTCCGTTTAACTTGGATGGATTGCTTGGTGATGCTAGCAAAAGGAGTGGGTGCCGGACTTTTTTTTAATTGGCTGATGTTATCAGGCCTCAAGTTGACTAATGCCAATAGTGCAGGGCTTATCACTAGTCTGCTGCCGGCTATTATTGTTTCTCTCAATGTGACTCTTTTTAAACAAAAACTGAATGTCCAGATGATCGTTGCGATTATGATTTCGATTATTGGGTTAGTTTTGATCAACTTTGAATCATTTGGTGCAGAAGGTCGTCATGCTCTTTGGGGAAATTTTTTAATTTTCATCTCGCTGCTGCCAGAGGGGCTCTATTACACGTTGAGTAAATATTATCCTGTTGCAAAAATTCCACCAATCACCAATTCCATTTGCCTAACGCTTTCCAATCTTCCTTTTCTCTACGTGATCATCGCCTTCATGCCTTTATCTTCATGGCATGCGATCACATGCTATGATATTTGGATTATGATTTTAGTAGGGATTGCGGCCGGTCTCTTTTTCTTTTTCTGGCAAACGGGTGTTGAAAAAGTGGATCCAGCTTACGCAGCCCTTGCAACGGCCTTCATGCCACTGAGTACCGTTTTTTTAGCTTGGATTGTTTTGGGAGAAGGACTGACCGTGACAAAATCAATTGGAATCCTCTTTGTGATTCTTTCAATCCTCCATTATGCGAGATGTCAGAAGATTCAAGAATGAGGTTTTTCTATCAGGCAAATGTTGCGAACCAAAAAACTGTTCAATAAATTTTGGCAGTAATTCCGGCATCTGTTCTTGTACAGCGGTTCTCACAGCATCGACGACAATTTGAGTGCTCCGTTCGATTTCAATATTGACAAAATCGCCCGCTTTTTTTTCTGAAAAAGTGGTGCGTCGCAATGTTTCAGGAATGAGCCAAACGTCAAAGCAACTATTTTCTGTATCGACATCACTCACCGTAAGGCTAGCACCATTGATGGAGAGGAATCCTTTGCTGAAAATATATTGCATCCATTTTGGCTCCATTTCAAACTTTGCCATCCAATTATTGGGTGGTTTTTGAATTTCAATAATTTTTCCACGGCAATCAACATGGCCTGATAAAATGTGGCCTCCGACCTCTGCTCCTTCTTTGGCAGCACGTTCGACGTTGACGTGAGATCCAACCTTGCTGTCAGCTAATGTTGTTATTCGAAGGCTCTGCAGCATGATGTCAAAATCTGCAATCTCTGGACCATGAATTTTACTGACGGTCAAACAAACGCCATCGACAGCAACGCTGGCTCCAATTACGAGACCATCACTAAAATTAGGATCTTCAAAATGAAGTGTGATGGTGCGCAAGCCATCGAGGTCGTTGATGGCCTTGATGGTGGCGATGTCTTGAACGATTCCGGTAAACATAAAATTTCTTTGAAAACTTGCTTATTGCTGCGAATTGCTGTGTCGCTGTGGTGCTCAAAGCTTCACGTATTAATATACGCTCAGCTTCTGTGCTCCTCGACTCCTTGCACTTCATCAGCACTAAACAAGTTTTGAAAGAAATTTTTGAAAATGAGAACGCAGTTTCTTTTTCTTCAGCCTACAGTCTATAGCCTCCAGCCTGCTGCGAAGCAGCATCACCATCCCTGAATGACAGCTCCTGTAAAGAGTTCATTGGCTTTATTGAAGACTTCAGCACTTTGATAGGCTTTGACAAATTCCTGAACGTTTTTTTCGTTTTTGTTATCTTCACGAGCAACGATGACATTGACGTAGGGGGAATCTTTTTCTTCAACAAATAATCCGTCGCGTGTTGGAATCAAATTGATTTGCGTGGCATAAGTCGTATTGATCACCGCTAAATCTACGTCCTCGAGGGAGCGTGGCAATTGGGCCGCCTCGAGCTCAATAAATTGGAGATGCTTTGGATTGCTGATGACATCGAGAGGCGTTCCTGTAAGACCAACATTTTCTTTTAAGGTGATGAGGCCTTGTTTTTGAAGCAAGAGTAGCGCACGACCAAGATTGGTGGGATCGTTGGGAAGGGCGATTTTTGGTCCATCAGGGAGTTGATTCATCTGCTTGATTTTTTGAGAGTAGCCTGCAAGTGGAAAAACAAAAGTGTTACCAACGGAAGCAAGATGATATCCACGATCTTTGATTTGAGCATCAAGATATGGTTTGTGCTGAAAAACATTCAGGTCAATGCTTCCATCATTGAGGGCAATGTTAGGTGTCGTATAGTCCGAGAAAGTGGCGATTTGAACAGTGAGACCATATTTTTCTTTGGCTATCTTAGCAGCTGTTTCCATGAGGTCTGACTCGCGACCGCTAATCACACCAACTTTTAAAACATGATCCTCTTTTTTCCGTTGGCAGCTGGTGAAGGCAACAGTGAGGAGAAGAAGGGTGGTGATGAGTTGGGTAGGGAGTCTCATGTAAAAAATTATTATTTATGCTTCTTTAGCGAAAGAAAGAATCTGATCGATGTGCATATCATGAGATTCATCCCAGTAGATGAGACGATGGTCATGCTTGACGGATAAAAAAATCCTATGTGAGATAGTTTTTTATATGCTGGAGACTGTAAGAAACCCTTCATATGTAAACAAAGATGTCGATGATCAGATAAGGTTATATCGAATGAAAAATCTTTATGAGGGATTACTTCAAGAATTTTAGTTCTGTTTAGCATATGCGATTACTTCAAGGGAGTAAGAGAGTAATATTTTTAACGGAATATTTCTTTTGAAAATTTTCTTGCCTCAATATGTTGCAAACAATAGCATTAAAGCTTATGAAAAAAAACCATGAAAACTTTTATTATAGTATTGTTAATTAGAGCGTGTCCGCAAACAGCTCGTTTTTGACATTTTTTAAAAGGTGAAATTTTTTTCCTAAAAAGCAGCTCCGTTTTTCACCAGGGCAGCAGCAATTTTTAGCACACTTCGATTGACAAGTGAAGTGCAACACACTCA
>JAPLTJ010000084.1 GCA_026398175.1 Verrucomicrobiia bacterium
ACTGTTTGTCACTAACAGATCTTTTGCCTGCTTGCAATGATGACTTGATGTCAAAATAAAATTGTTACTTCAAATTCAACGACCACCAATTTTACTAGCGTCAATCATTTCGTAGAAATGATTGACGTTGGTAGTTACCAAATGTTTTAAAATAGAATTTCTATGTAGCGTCAGCAACTCTTCACCCTTTACTCTTTACTCTTTACTGCTGGTCGTTGACCAGCTGCTGGTTTAAGCCAGGAGAACTCTTTAAATCCCATAATCCCTCTAGGTCGAAAGAGCATTAACAAAACGAGAAGGAGTGGCATGATCACCATGCGCCAGACGCCTAGCGGTTGAAGGAGCTGGTTGAGAATAGTAAAAACTCCCGCACCTAAGAAAGATCCTGAAAGGGAAGCGACTCCTCCAAGGTAGACCATCACCAAAATGTCGGTTGATCTCAAAATATCAAAAGAGCTCGGATTAATAAATTGAATTTGATGTGCAAAAAGAGCGCCAGCAACTCCGGCAAAAAAAGAGGAGACAATAAAAGCAATCATTTTTGCTCTACGAGTTGATACACCCATAGCCTCTGCCGCAATTTCGTCTTCGCGAATGGCCTCGATGCTCCGACCAAATTTGGAATAGACCAGATTGCGAATCAGCCAAAAAGAAATTAAGAAAAAAAGAAATGCCCACGGTAACGTTGTCAATCTTGGAATACCGAGAAAACCACGAGGGCCGCCAACGTAGGGAATGTTTTCTAATCCTGATTTGACAATCATGAGAAAAGCCAGCGTGATAATCGCAAGATAATCACCCCGTGTTTTAAAAGAAAGAAAGGCGAGGGGAACACCGACAAGCGAAGCAACACCGCCTCCAACTAAGACGGCACAAGGAAAGAGAAGCCACGGCGGTAATCCAGGAAGCAAGCGAACGCTGACGATGGCCGAACTATAAGCACCTAGCGCCATGAAAGCAGCATGGCCCACCGAAAACTCTCCCATGTAACCATTCACGAGATTGAGGCTCAATGCCAGAATGGCATTGATGAGGAGGGTGACGAGAATGAAAATCAGGTAGTCGTTCAGGCAGTGAGGCAGGATGAAGGAGGCGACTATACCGAGAATGATGATCAAGTAACGAGTAACGAGTGATGAGTAAGGAGTGGAAGAAAAATTGGTCATTGTTGAAATGGAAAAGTTTATATTCCCTGTAAAAAATATGCTGGTGGATTTTTAGAGTCAACAGTCACTACACTCCAGACGTCATTCCAGCGGACCCTGGAATCCAGTGACTGTCGATCTTTATTCCAGGTTTCATAAAAGTGTTTTGATCCTCATCAGGCATTTTAAATTTTTTAACGTTACTACTCAAATCTGAATTGACCTTCGCCTGGATTCCAGCGTTCGCTGGAATGACGATGGTGTAGTCCTCATTACTTTTTTACACCTTTTGAACAGGAGGAGTGCCTAGGATTCCATACGGCTTGATAATCAAAATCAGCAGCAACAAAGAATAGGCTATGAGATCACGATAGGTCGAAGGGAGAAGAGTGACGCTAATAATTTCAGTCGCTCCCAAAATATATCCGCCAAGAACAGCGCCGCGCATGTTTCCAATACCACCAATCACTGCTGCCACAAAGGCTTTCCAGCCAATCAGAATTCCCATCGAAGAAGAAATCACAGGATAGGCGAGAGCGTAGAGAAGGCCTGCAGAGCCGCCAAGAGCAGCACCAAGCGCAAAGGTCAGTGAAATAATTCTGTTCGCTGGAATTCCTAAAAGTGGAACCATCGCTCGATCAAATGAAAGAGCTCTCATCGCAATACCAAAACGAGTTCTCCGAATAATCAGATCCAACATCACCATTAAGAGAATAGAAATACTGATAATCGTTAGTTGCAATGAAGAGATCGTGACGCCACCGATGTAATAAGAAGTGTTGACTAAGAGTGTTGGCATGTGACGCGGATAGGGACTAAACCCCAGCGTGACATTTTCAATAATGAGCCCGCACCCAAGAGCAGTGATGATGGCCGAAACTCGCGGCGCCTTGCGAATAGGCCGATAGGCAAAGCGTTCGATTAAGGCACCGAGAAGTCCAATGACCGCCATCGTCACAATGAGCGCTATCCAAAAAGGAACACGAACCACCGATTCCAAGATGAGTGCCACAAAAGCTCCGAGCATGAAGAGATCTCCATGTGCAAAATTAATCATCGTGAGCACGCCGTAGACAAGACTGTATCCAAGCGCAATGAGAGCGTAGATCGAGCCTAGCTGCAGGGCATTGATGGTCTGTTGTGCAAAGTAGTTCATGAAACAGGCTAAAGGAAAAAGGATAGAATTATAAATAAAACTTTCTAGGTGAAGAACGTGTTCAAAATTCGCCACATCAGTAGAATTTGGGACACGTTATGGTTCCACTGTTGTTACATAACCAAAGGCTCCATCTTTAACCGAGAGGATGACGATACTCTTCATTGGATCGTGACTTCCGTTTTTATAAATAAAGTTTCCGGTGATTCCTGAAAAATGTTCGGCTTTAGCCATTGAATCGTGGATGGCCGTCCGATCAGGCTTTCCGGCTTTCACGATGGCTTCCGATAAAATGCCCATCGTGTCATATGTTAAGGCTGCAATATCATCTGGGAGCTGACCAAATTTGGCCTGATATTCTGCAATGAAACTTTTCACTTGAGGCGCGTTTGATTGAGTTGAGAAATGGTTGGAAAGGAAGGAGCCATTTAAATAGTGACCTGAATCAAGCTTTAACATTTCAGGCGTGCTCCAAGAATTTCCTCCAAGAAAAATCGCGGTGATGCCTAAGCGTCGTGCCTGTTCAGCAATGAGGGGAGCATCATTGTAATAAGCTGGCAAAAAGAGAACGTCAGGGTTGGTCGCTTTTATTTTTGTCAATTGAGCGCTAAAGTCACGATCGCCCGTTGTGTAGGTTTCTGAATTAACAATCTTACCTCCCTCTGAGGTAAATGCATTTTGGAAATAGTGAGCAGCACTGGTCGGGTATTCGCTGGAGGTGTCATAGAGCACAGCAGCTTTTTTAAGATGAAGCTGGCGAGTTGCAAATTGAGCGAGCGCAGGAATCTCGACGGCATCGGTAAAACAGCCCCGGAAGACATTTTTCTTAAATGTTCCCGTCTTAGAATGGAGCGTGGTATTGGGATTAGTTGACCAAGGAGAAAACATGAGGCAGTTAAGACTCTCAGCAATCTCTGCCGCCGGAATAGCACAGGAGCTAATGTTTGGCCCTATCATCGCGAGGATATTTTGTTGAGAGATCAGGCGTTGAGCGACCGCTGCAGCTTGATCAGGCTTAGCTCCATTATCGCCAACGATCAGTGAAATGGGCATCTTGACACCACCGACATCAAGGCCTCCTTGCTGGTTAATGCGTTCTACAAAAAGTTTTGCAGCATTGACACACGAGGCTCCTACCGCGGGAACTTCTCCAGTTAATTCGGCATTGATTCCAATTTTTAGAACTTTTTTGTTAGAAGAGCAAGCGCTGAAGAGCAAGCTCAAGACCAATAGTGGAAGAAGTAGGTTTTTTTTCATATGCAATCCTATTGAAATTGGAGGGCACTAAAAGTTTCTCGCCGAAGCGGAAGATTTGCGTTTTAAGATAAAGGAGAGGGGAGAAACCACATCATTGTTGTCATTTATTTTTTTCTTCAAGTCAAACGTGACTGGTTCAATCCGTTCCTCCAACGAAGAAGAAGAATAATTCAAAGGCGTTTCTAACTGTTCCGAAAAAAGAGGCGCGGCATTCATTCCTCGCTGACTATTTAACCGAGGAGAGCGCAAGATTAAGACGCTCAGAAAAACAGCAACGGCTGTAGCACTAGCATAAGCGACTACCGGCAGATGAAAGTGAGCAAAAAAAGTTGTCACCTGTTCTTCCATTTTTTCGAAAAAAGAAGGCTGCATCGCGATGAGAGATTGACGGCGATGAAATTCACCGATGAAACGCTCAACAGCATCTGCTGAAGGGAGTTCGCACGGGCTTGCAGCTCGTATTAAATTTTGAAGTACTTGGTCATCCATAATGTTTAAGTTTATCTTGGGCACAACTATTGTTAACGTCATTATTTTGAAAACTTGATAACAGCTCCATATACAGACGAAGTAATGGGTAACGAGTAACGGGTAACGGGTGAATATAAGCAGTCAAAAATAGCGTTGTTCATAAAATTAATGTGTTGTGATAATGTTCTTTAATTCGAATTTGCCGGAGGCAAGTTAATAAACTCGTTACCCGTTACTTTGTCTATAACCAGCTCAGGCATGAAATAAATATTCATTTTTAAAAATTGTTTTCGAACGCTTGTTTAGTTGCTTGGCTTTATTTTACGTTAAATTCTTGCAGAGAGTTTTTTAACTGCTGGTGAGCATAAAAAAGTCGCGACCGAACTGTTCCTTCTGTCGTTTTGAGAATCTTAGCAATTTCAGATTGAGAAATTCCTTGAATATCAAAAAGAGTCACAACAGCACGATGCTGGCCTGAAAGCTGATCCATTGCCACAGTCAGCTTTTTTTGAAACTCTTGCATGTTGATTAAATGACGAGGATCTTCTTTATGCGCTGCCGCGAGGAAGCCAGGGTCACTTTCCAAGTGCTCTTCGCTATTATCAAGACTCGAATGTTGTCGCCGATTTCTTTTTTTAAGAAAGTTAAGAGTCATGTTGACTGCAATACGATGGATCCAAGTATAAAAACTCGATTCTCGCTTGAAGGTGCCAATGACCTGGAAGGTCTTTGAAAAGACATCTTGGAGCAAATCATTCGTATCTTCATGATTAGAAGTCATGTGATAAATTAAGCCGTAAAGTCGGCCATGATATTTTCGAATCAAATCATCAAAAGCAGAAGCGTCGCCTTTTTTTGTTTTGGCGACGAGATCGTTATCAGAAACCTCTTCTTCTAGTGATGACATGAAAATAGAGACTATTCTGTTTTGCCATTAAGAGAAAACAATTTTTTAAACTAAAACCGGCAATCTTTGCTTCTCAATGCTAAACTTGATCGGCAGATGAGAAACCATTTCTCCATCTAATTCAAAAGGAATTTGAAAACGAGAATCTTGAGGAGTGATGGCGAGTTCTTTTGTTTTGAAGTATTGCACCGTTCGAAGAGACCTTGGCTGGCCTAGGAGCAGCGCAGGAAAGTTGCCCAGCAATTCCCAAAAGTGATGGTGCTTAAAAAGAAGAACATGAAGATGCCCATCATCGAGCGTAGCATCTGGAAAAAAAGGAAAAGCTCCTCCATAAAATTTTCCATTTCCTAGGAGAATCGAAGTCCCTTTTTTCTCGCCATTCTCCTCGCAGCACAACAAAAGAGTCGGTTGTTTTTTTAAAACAACTTTTAAAAAAGAAAAAAAATAACTGATAGGTCCAAAAGCCATTTTAAATGCGCTGCTTGTTTCCTCAAGAACCTCTGCATCTAAGCCGATGCCTGCTAACTGAACGAAGAAACGCTGTTGTTGAGGAGCCCGACTTTCGCTATTCGAATGGATGAGATTTTGTGAGGACTTTGTCTCAAAATGATTTTTAAAATCACGCGGTGTATGTTTCATACATAAGTGGTTTTGAAAAGCGTTTTGAGGCCGAGTATATTGCGAAATCTCATCCATTCGAATAGCGAAAGTCGGGCTAAGATAAGTGGCGCAGGCGAGATCAACATGACGAAAACGATTTTCTAAAATAACTTCCCAAGCTGCCTCAAGAGAATCGAGTGGGAGTTTTAATTCGGAAGCAAAAACATTCATCGTGCCGAGAGGCAAAACCCCAAGTGCAACGGGCTGATCAAGACGATCAACAGGGGAGCTTGAAACAATCCCATTCACAACTTCATTAATCAAACCATCGCCACCAGCAGCGACGATTTTTTTGTACCCTTGGGCAACAGCCTCTCGAGCTAATTCCTCAGCTTCTCTCGGACGCGTGGTAAACCTGACAACGGGATTACCAGGAAGCTCCTGCAACACCTCCACAAAATTCCCAGCGCGGCCACTCCGAGCGGCGGGATTGAGAATGACAAAAGGAGAATCCATGATGGAAGAAGTAAAGAGTGATGAGTAAAGAGTAAAGGGTGAAGAGTAGGAAATCAAAATCTTCTATGACTTTTTTTCTCAAAACAGATCCGATGAAAGAATGAATCCCAAAGTATCAATTTGATTTCAAACTAAAAATACTCTTTACCCTTTACTCTTCACTCTTTACTTATCCGTTCATGCGAACGGATAGCAGATTCCATCAAGTTTTCAGGATCATAGCATTAACTAGAGCGTGTCCGCTAAGCGCCAAAGGATCTTTTTAAGGGGATCCGAAGTCTAAAAAGATTTGGGCACAACAAGCGTAAAAAGCTGTTATGCCCAAAATTGATAGGTTATAATGAGGTATGAAGATCGAAACAACCGTAC
>JAPLTJ010000027.1 GCA_026398175.1 Verrucomicrobiia bacterium
CTACTGTTTGTCACTAACAGATCTTTTGCCTGCTTGCAATGATGACTTGATGTCAAAATAAAATTGTTACTTCAAATTCAACGACCACCAATTTTACTAGCGTCAATCATTTCGTAGAAATGATTGACGTTGGTAGTTACTATTAAAGATGGTATTAGCCCGATAAGATAATTTTTTTATTTCTTCCCCTTGCAAAAAGAGAAAAGTGAGCTTAAGTTTACGCATCCTCATCCCCACTATATTTTTTTATGAAAACAATAACTTCATTCATTGCCTCTTCATTCTTGGCTCTCACGCTAGTTACTGCTCATGGAGCGGTGAACACCATTAATCCTGTTGGTGTTGCACATATTCCAACTACTTCACCTACGGAGGCAGAGACCATTGCCTTTGAAAAAGATCTACAAGAAAAATCAGAACAACCAGTCATTCTAGAAGTACATGAGAATAATGATGGAGCTAAAGTTACAGTCCCAAGTGGCACTCTTGTTAAAGTGATCTTAGAAGATAATTCTGGTAGTACTGGTTTTGATTGGACTTGGAACTTCTCTGCTCCTGATATTTTAGAATTTCAAAATATTAAAATAATAAAACAGCCTCCAGCCCATTTTATTGGAGCTCCTACTCAAAAATGCTGGTCCTTCATAGCAACGGCTTCTGACCAAACAACCTTAACAACAACCTTAACATTTTCTCTAGCTCGACCATGGAAGAAAGATGCTTCTCCTGCTAAAACAGTTCACTTTGACATTACTGTTGAATAATGCTCTGTAATATTATTTGCAAATTCTAAACCCCAACCTTATATTCCCAACCTATCAAAATGAAAAATACATCCATCCTTGTTTTATCACTCCTTGTTAGCCTTTCGGCATTACGTGCAGTTCCAGCAGATCCTTCTGCTCCTACACAAGTGACTATCTTGACTAATAAAGATAGTGGAACATCAACCTCCGTAAATATGTCCCAAGGATTTTTTATGGTCTCTTTAACTTCTGAATTGGCTGATGATCAGTTTACTTTTACAGATTCCTGTTTGGTAAATGGCTTCAAGAAGCCTTTTACTTTCGGAGTTAATGGATTGACTGCAGACGGAGTAGAAGAAGCTGGCTTAGCTTTGAATTCTGCTACAGATTCTATCTATCTTGAGGATAGCAATGAAGATTTTTCTCATTTTTCTCCAGAAGGAACTCTTGATGCTAACGGCAATCCTAATTACAAATTCGTTCTAAGCAGAACAACAGGATTTACTTTCTTTGCTCTTGCAGCAGGTAGTACAACGCTCACCTTTAATAATGGTACTGGTACTGGTCATACCTTCACGTACAACATCACCGTAGTTGATGATACAACTGCACAGTAATCATCTTTTTTAACATTCAGTAAAAAGGCTCCATCGTCATGATGGGGCCTTTTTTATTTTTCTACTTTCCATTGAGGGACTATCTCCTGCGTGACTAGGCTCTGCTCGCCATCTTGCAGATGATGTATCGCTGCAAAAGCAATCATCGCAGCATTGTCAGTGGCTAGTGATGCCGGTGGAAAATAAAGTTGCCATCCTTTTTTCTGACAGAGGGCTTGGAGTTGAGCTCGCAATGCCGAGTTGCAAGCGACTCCTCCGCTGACTCCAATGATATCTAGTTGCTCTTGTTCGGCAGCACGACGAGTCTTTTCAACAAGGACTCCAACAATCGCTTCCTGTACGGAAGCACAAATGTCAGGAAGTGTTTTCTTCAACGCTTCTTCCCTGAAATTTTCCTTTTCTAAAAAATATCGAACCGACGTTTTGAGCCCGCTAAAACTAAAATTTAAATTTCCTTTTTCTAAAAAAGCTTTTGGAAATTGATAACAATGAGGATCTCCTTCTCGAGCAAGGCGATCAACTTCTATGCCTCCGGGATAAGGGAGTCCTAATAGTTTAGCAATTTTGTCAAAAGCCTCACCAGCCGCATCATCAGTCGTAGCGCCGAGCAGACGATATTTTCCTGCAGCCACCACTTCCGTTAATTGTGTGTGCCCGCCACTGACTAGTAGTGCTAAATGACGAGGGATTTTTTCTCTTCCAAAAAACGGAGAAAGGAGATGCCCTTCCAAATGATTCACGGCTAAGTAAGGAATCCGAAGTCCCAGAGCGACTCCCTTCGCAAACGAAGCTCCGACAAGCAGCGCAGGAGCCAGGCCAGGACCAGCTGTTGCAACAATGGCACCTAACTCCTCAGGCTTCATTCCAGCCTCCAAGAGAGCTCGATGAAAAAGTGGATCAATCGCTAGCAAATGATTGCGAGAAGCCACCTCAGGAACAACACCTCCAAAACGAGCGTGAATCTCTATTTGAGAAGCGACCAAACTCGTGAGGAGCTGATCAGGTGGGTTAAGAATCGCCACGGCTGTTTCATCGCAGGAAGATTCGATGGCGAGGATGGGTTTGGAGAAAGTCATGCAATTACACTCTTGTTTAAAATAAAACTAATCAACAGCAGAAAAGTTTCATTCCCGCGAAGGCTGAAAACTAGAACACTGCCTAAGCACATTTTAGCTACACTGCCGTCATTCCAGCGAACGCTGGAATCCAGCGACTGCCGATCTGTATTTTTGTTTTCGTAAAAGTATTGTTTAACCTTCATCAAATTTTTAATTTTTTTTGACGTGTTGCACTTCGCGGTTGAAAGGGCCAATTATAATTTCGATCTCCAAGCCAGGTCTAACTTCACAGGATCATGAAGCACTTGCTGATAACGCTCATGAAGTTTTTGTAACAAAGCACTAACGATTTTCTGACGATTAATATTTTTTGTTCCGCTAGCTACTGCCAAGGAAGTTACCTTTTCTCGTAGCTCGGGTGGAAAATCAGTTTCTTGTTGGAGCACGTTTAATCCTATCCCAACAACGGCGAAGGAAGAACTTCCTATTCTCGTTTCTACCAAAACACCTGCAACTTTTTTTTTGCCAATCAGAAGATCATTCGGTTCTTTAATTTTCAAATCGTTCAGCTCCATTCCCATTTTTAAAATGGCATCATAAATGGCTACTACTGCAAAATGAGAGAGAGCAGGAATTATTTCAGGAACAATCGTAGGCCGCAGCAAGAGCGACATCCAAATTCCTGTGCCTGCTGGAGAAAACCAAGGGCGTTGGAATTGTCCCCGGCCCTTTTTCTGCTCCTCTGCAATGACCACCGTCCCCTCTGCTGCTTCATCCTCTCCCAATTGCAAAGCATGCGTGTTCGTGGAATCGATGCTCTCAAAAAAATGAATTTTTTCGTGCCAGGGAGAATGTTGTTGGAGAAGCTCCACATTGATAGCATTCATTTATTTTATCTCTAACGAAAGATCCGCCCACATTGCCGAATGCGTCAAGGCTCCCAATGAGATCTCATCAACGCCTGTCTCTGCAACGGCCCTGATATTTTCCAAGGTGATGCCTCCACTGGCTTCCAGGCGAATAGTGGGCGCGATTTGATTTCTCAGAGCAACAGCATGACGCATCTCTTCTAAGCTCATGTTATCAAGCAGCAGCGTGTTCACTTCCTTGATGGATAAAAAAAAGGCTGCCTGCTCCAAGGTGTCTGCTTCGATTTCAATTTTTAAAGAAGGATGCTTAATGCGAAGTTCTTGAATTTTTTTTGGAAGAATATTTTTTTGTTCGCTGCCTAAGGCCGCAAGATGATTATCTTTGATCAAGATGGCATCAAAAAGTCCGATGCGATGATTTTTTCCACCTCCTAATTTCACGGCTTCTTTCTCAAGCAGCCTCCATCCTGGTGTCATCTTGCGTGTATCTAAAATTATTACACCTGTTCCGGCAACAGCACTCACATACGATTGAGTAAGCGTTGCGATGCCCATCAGGCGTCCTGAAAAATTGAGTGCCACGCGCTCAGCGGAAAGCAGTGATCTGGTTGCTCCTTGGATTTCTAGCAAGGCTGCTCCAGGTTCTAAAGCTTCTCCCTCCTTGGCTAACAAAGTTACCTGCAATGTCGGATCGACTTGGCAAAAAACTTCTTGAGCCACTGACAAACCTGCTGTCACCGCTTTCTTGCGTGTGATGATCCGCGCTTGACTCTTCGCCTCTGCAGGAATAAATGCTTCGGAAGTGATGTCGCCACTTCCCAGATCTTCAGCCAAGGCTGCTTTGATTAATGCTGTTGTTGTTTCTGTCATGGTTTAAAAATTCACAAGGATGGAAGAAGCAGAAAAAATTAGCCACAAAGAACCCAAAAAAATCTAGGAATTCAAGACTGATTTTTTCTTTGATTTCTTTGGGTTCTTTGTGGCCATTCTCTTTTTTATCTTGTGTTGGTTTATGGCTAATCTCGCTCACGCCCACTCTCGCAGCAACTCCCCTGCAAAATAGGTCAGGATTATGTTAGCTCCTGCACGTTTGATGGCCAGCAGCGCCTCATTTCGTGCGGCTTTGTAATCGAGCCATCCGAGGCGAGCTGCCGCATGGATTTGTGCATATTCACCAGAAACTTGATAGGCTGCAACAGGAAGTAAGGTTGCCTCTCTCACAGCGCGAATGATATCAAGGTAAGCACCAGCAGGCTTTACCATGAGAATATCAGCGCCCTCCTCTTCATCGAGTTTTGTTTCGAGCAATGCTTCTCGCACGTTAGCCGGATCCATTTGATAGCCACGTTTGTCGAGTGGCATTTTTTGCGCGCTGCCAACAGCATCACGAAAGGGGCCATAAAATGCAGAGGCATATTTTGCTGAATAGGCCATGATGCCAACTTCAGTCAAAGTGAGGTCATCCAACATCGATCGAATCGCCTTTACACGACCATCCATCATGTCAGAAGGAGCAACGATATCTGCTCCAGCCTCTGCTGTAGCCACTGCTAGTCGTGCTAATACTTCCACCGTGGCATCATTTTTGACATGATTTTTTTCATCTAACAAACAGTCATGACCGTGGCTGGTGTAAGGATCAAGGGCAACATCAGCAATGAGAACTAATTCAGGACAGACACTTTTGATTTCACGAATAGCTTGGTAGAGAATATTTTTGGGATCAAGAGCATGTGCTCCAGTGGAAGCTTTGTGACAAGAATCGATACATGGAAAGAGTGCCACGGCAGCAATTCCTAGATCGCAGAGAGTGCGGCACTCCTCTAGCAAAGAAGATATCGTGTGACGCACCATGCCCGGCATAGAATTAATTTCTTCAGGGCTTCCACTTCCTGCATGAAAAAAGAGCGGCTGAATGAGATCATCGCGATGCAATTTTGTTTCTTGCACCAACGCTCGAACATTAGCAAGAGCGCGGTTCCGACGAGGACGGCGGGGAAGATGGAGAGAGAAAGAGGAATTCACAGGGATTGAAGCGATGGAAGAATTTATAAACCGCGAAATACGCGAACTAACACGAAAAAGAATTTTTTTTAGCGTCTTTTAGCGAATTCAGCTGTTAGTTTTCTTCTTCTTTACTCGACAGTAACGCTTTTAGCGAGGTTCCGCGGCTTGTCCACATCGCATCCGCGTGCCACGGCTATGTGATAAGCGAGGAGTTGCAATGGGATGACTGATAAAATAGGAGTTAAGTAGTCAGGAGCTTTTGGAATTAAAATCAGATCATTGGAGATCTGCTCCAACTCTTCAGAGCAACCTTCTGTACCAATAGCAATCACTGGACCGCTACGAGCGCGGACTTCTTGAATGCTGCTTAAGTTTTTGGTGTAAACTCCATCATTGGGTGCAATAAAAACAGAAGGAGTCTCTTCATTAATGAGTGCAATGACACCATGCTTTAGTTCGGCGCTCGGATGGCCACTAGCCGCGATGTAGCTAATCTCTTTGAGTTTGAGTGCTGCTTCGAGAGCAATCGGATAATTAAATTGTCGGCCCATGAAAAGCATCACAGAAGATTGAGCATAACGTTGGGCAATCTTTTCAATTTCTTTATCCAACTTTAATGTTGCCGCGATTTTTTCAGGAAGTGCCTCCAACTCGTAAATGATTTGAGTTCCTTGCATGCTAGAGAGATTGCGAATACGTCCTAGTAAGAGCGCAATCAAGGTCAACACCATCACCTGAGAGGTAAAGCTCTTAGTTGCCGCCACGCCAATTTCGGGGCCAGCATGCATGTAGACACCACCATTACTCTCGCGAGCGATGGTGCTAGCAACATTATTGCAAATTCCTAGCGTTCGATGTCCTTTGCGTTGGCTTTCGCGCAAGGCAGCTAACGTATCGGCGGTCTCCCCGCTCTGACTTAAAGCAAAGACCAGCGTGTCTTTGGTCATCGGCAAATTGCGATAACGAAACTCGCTAGCAAATTCACATTCGGTGGGAACTTGTGCCAAGGATTCAATAAGATATTCTCCCACCATCGCTGCGTGCATGGCCGTTCCACAACCGGTAAGAACAATCCGTTCGATGGAACGTAATTCTGAATTCGACATCTCTAAACCACCCAGCTTAGCTGTGGCCTCATCGATCGAAAGGCGGCCGCGCATGGCTTCCTGAACCGTGCGAGTTTGCTCAAAAATTTCTTTGAGCATGTAATGAGGATATTCTCCCTTGTCACTTTCTTGAAGAAGATCTTCAACTGTTGTCACATTGTAGTGCGCTCCATTTCCCTCGAGCGTAGAAATAGTAAAGCTTTCTGCTGTGAGCGAAACGATTTCGTTATCTTTGAGATAAACAACGTTTTTTGTATGAGCTACAATGGCACTTGCATCACTTGCCAGAAAATTTTCCCCTTCCCCAATACCAAGGACTAATGGGCTTCCGCGACGAGCACCAATAATCAAGCCAGGTAGATCTTCATGCACCAGAGCAATTCCATAAGTTCCTTTTGCTAGGTGTAAAGCTCTGCGCACTGCCGCAATAAAACTCTCTTCTGTTTTCTCAGTAGCAAGATCAAACTCACGTCCAATTAAATGTGTGAGTACCTCAGTGTCTGTTTCAGAATGAAAAACATGACCCTCTTCTTTTAATTGAGTTTTTAGTCTGGCATCATTTTCGATCACGCCATTATGAACTAACGCTAATTTTCCAGAGGCATCTAAGTGAGGATGAGCATTAGCAACGGTTACTTTTCCGTGAGTTGCCCAACGAGTATGACTGATGCCTATATGTCCACCGATCGGCTGCTCTCTTACAAGCTTGCGCAAATGATCAATACGACCTAACGATTTCCGAAGTGAAAGTTTTCCATTTTCAAGCGTTGCCATTCCAGCAGAGTCATAGCCGCGATATTCCAATCGGCTTAATCCTTCTAAAAGAATCGGTACAGCTTCCTTCGGTCCAACATATCCAACAATTCCACACATAAGAGTATGATGCTGACAAATGATCTTAAACTCGTCAAGATCGCAGCTGCTAAAACGCCCATTTAAAAAACCAACATGGAGCAACCCAAAACTATCTCACCTCAATCTCGAACTGTTGCCGTCATCATGGGCGGTGGTGCTGGAACACGCCTTTCCCCTCTAACTCGGGAACGAGCCAAGCCAGCGGTTCCCATTGGTGGAAAATATCGCTTGGTTGATATTCCTATTAGTAATTGCCTGAACTCTGACATCCATGGCATTTATGTATTAACACAATTTAATAGTCGCTCTCTTCATCGTCACATTAACGAAACCTACAAGTTTGATTCTTTTCATCGCAGTTTTGTCGAAGTTTTAGCTGCCCAGCAAACACCAAATGGATCTCAGTGGTACCAGGGCACTGCCGATGCGGTCCGTCAGAATCTCGGGACCTTTCAGGAACGCGATTATGACTATTTTATTATTTTAAGCGGCGATCAACTCTATCGTATGGATTACCAAGCTATCTTGCGCCAGCATCAAGAGAGCGGCGCTGATCTCACTATTGCCTGCATTCCCGTTAACCATGCAGCGGCACCAGGCTTTGGTATCATGGAGACAGATCCTTCCTTGCGTATCAGTCGGTTTGTAGAAAAGCCAAAAGAGAGTTCGGTTTTAGGAGAGTTGAAGATCAAACCCTCTTTGCTGACACAACTTGGTGAGAAGATCAATGAAACGCTCTACTTAGCATCGATGGGAATTTATGTTTTTAATAGAAAGGTCCTCCTTGATTGTCTCGATAATCAATTTCCTGATTTTGGAAAAAATGTCATTCCTGTCGCGATCACCACGCACGATGTGAGAGCCTTTATTTTTCGTGGCTACTGGGAAGACATAGGAACCATTCGCGCTTTTTTTGATGCTAACCTTCAACTCACGGATCCATCTCCCCCTTACAGCTTTTATGCGCCAGGTGCTCCGATCTACACGCATTCTCATTTTTTGCCTGCCAGTATCATCGAAGAAGCCATCATCCACCGTGCGATTATTTCTGATGGATGTATGATTAATGCTGCACGCATTGAGCGTTCTGTCATCGGCATTCGAAGTGTTATTAGACCTGGGACTGTCCTCAAAAATACCATCATGATGGGTGCCGATTTTTATGAATCAGAATGCCAAGAAACATCAGAAAGCATCTACCCTCTTGGCATCGGTTCTCATTGCTACATTGAAAATGCCATCATTGATAAAAATGTAAGGATCGGAAATAATGTAAGGATCACTCCTCAAGGAAAAGAAAGCGACTCCGAAGGTCCTGGCTATGAGGTTCGAGATGGGATTGTTATTATTTTAAAAAATGCTGTGATTCCTGCAGGGACGGTGATTTAACCCGAATAATATTCGGGTTAAAAAGTTTGAGTGTTTGAAGTTTGAGTTTGAGTTATATAGGCTTCGCTTTATGAAGTATTTTTCTATCACTCTTCTTGTTTCTATTTCCCTACTATTCTCAAGCTGTCTCTACAACAATGCTCCAAGTCGACCAGCAGCGCAAATTAACACGGCGCTCGTAGGTGTTTGGACGGCTCAAGATAAAAATGGAAAAGTGTTTGAAGCCACGGTCACTCCTGAGAGCAACCTTCTTTATCATGTGAGTTGTTGTGATAAGGACAAAAATGAAAAAGATCCTTGGCAATTTGAAGGATGGATCTCGCGTATTGATGATCTCAAAATACTCACGCTCTGCTCGCTTTCCGAGGATTCTCGTTATCATGGAAAATATATTTTCTTCCACTATGAAGTAGTCGCTCCAGGAAAAAATCCCATCGACAATGTCGCGCCAAGAAGAATGCGCATCACCCAACTTCTGCTTGATGAATCAGCGCGCCATCTTGATCCTAAGCTGCTTCGTCAAGCAATCCGCGAACGATTGAAACAAGAGACGCTCCTTCCTTCCGAAGGTTCTGTTGTTTGGACTAAGGTTGGGAGTGTGGCTTGGAAAGGAAGAGATTAGAAGATGGAAGCTGGGAGATTGAAGATAGGGAATTAGTTATCTCCTCCCGCCTGCTTTAGCAGGCCACAACTCCTATCTTCTATCACTCTTGTCCAAAATAAAATCTACTAACAGAAGAAAGGACCTCGCTAACCACATTCTGCCTACACTAACACATTACCGTCATTCCAGCGACTATCGATGTAGAATTGATGATCCCCTAAAATAAAGTCTCACTTCTTTTTTTAAGAAAGCATTTCTTCCTTTTGCAACATCATACCACTTTTACGAAAACAAAAATAAAGACCCACGGCCGCCTGGTTCCTGCCTTCGCAGGAATGACGTACCAGCGTTCGCTGGAATGACGTCAGGGGTGTAGCGATTGTTCACTCAAAAATGAACACACCTTTTTTAGCAGTGAGCTGAACGCATACAAAACATCGATGCGCTAGAGCGTTTTAAAAAAATTTATAGCCGATACAGTGCCAGGAACGAGGCGCGCAGACCCGCAGTGTATAGAGATACTCGAGGACGCGAGCACCGGAGTGACGCCGCAATGTGCGGCTATAACTTTTTTGAAAATGCTCTCACCACTCCCTGCAGCCGCTGATCTTGCGCGCCAAAGGACCGTTTGATCGCTAATAGCTTGTTCTGAAACAAGGATAATAAATTTTGTAAAAGCTGGAACATGAGGGCTCGACATTAAAATAGAAGCAGTTCCTGCTGACACGATACGCCAAGCAAGTGAGTTTAGAACGGAATTTCTTGGCGATGCCGAGAGCCATTCTGCAAGGCTCATGCCAGAGAGCTCTTTCTTGCATTCACTTTCAGTAAAAGCCTTCAGTTTTTCAACAGTGAGTTGCTTCTCGGGATCAGTAGCATTAAAAGCAGTATCGAAATTTCTAAGGATAGTTGCGATTTGAACAGGATCAAGCGTTGCTTCTTTTTCTAAAAAGTTTTTTAGCGCCATCTTAGCTACTTCAACACCTCTCTGAATCGAGCCAGCCTCATCAGCAAGCGCGTCACGAGCGGTGGAGGCATTTAAAAAAGGATTAAACGAGACAATAGAAGAACCATCCTCCTTGATGATTTTTTGAGCCTCTGGGGAATCTGCTGGGATTTTCAACAGCTCTTCGATGGAGTGATGCTCTGCAATAAAATAGCTACTTGGATTGTCATGCTCAGTCTCTTCTTCTGCAATGAAGTCCCTTATCTCTCCAAAACGTATCGGAGTTTCAGCTGCAATATTAGCAGCAAATTGCTCGTCAAATCGCTGAAGGCCGTGACTTCCAAATTTTCTAAAGAGAGCCAATCTGATTAAATGAATTCCATTAATATAAGGTTGGCGATTGGCATCAGTTGGAAAAGGCAATGGCAGCTGGGCTAGAACAATTTTGTCATTAAAGGCTGTAAACGCTTCTTCATCACGACCTGTTATATTTTTAAGCTGAGAGAGAATATCTAAACCAAACGTCTCTCCTGTTTCAGGGCTTTCAAGATGAGTGTCATCCAATAAGAAAGAGAGATCAGCAAGCATTTCTTTTCTCAAATTGCTTTTATTGCTGGTTGTAAGATTAGTTTCCCTATCCTCTAGAGCCATTGCTGCGGAGGCAGTAGTAAAGGCATTCCGAGCCTTAGTTAAATTTTCTTTTACTTGAGGAATTGTCCTTAACTCAACAGTGCAAGCATCTGCAATCTGATCATAGGCGAAAGCAGTTTGTTCTAACACTGAAGCGAGTTCCGTAAATTTTTGCACCTGCTTGCTTAAATTTTTTTGATTTTCGACTGTTGCAAAATTAATTTGTTTCCTTCCGTTTTCTGCGTCCACTCTCAGTTTTTGAGCTCTTTGAAAAAGCATGTCAGCATTCTTCGCTGCAACAGCGCCAGCGCTTTGATCTGATACTGTTTGAGCAAATTGAAACTCTGCATGATTTTGTTCGCTGAGTCCTTGGAGTTCCTGAATAAGCTGATGAGAAGAAAATTTATTTTGTTGTGGTAAATCACCATCAGCTATCGAGCTGAGCGAGTCAGGAACTTTTTCCAATTGAAGTGTAGCCTCCTCTATTTCTTTCTCAGCGCCTTCCGAAAAAGTTACGTCTGCAAGTGCATCTGCGTTAGAAATAATTTGACGGGCGAGGTCGAGATCCTCTTCTGAAGCTTGTTTCGGGTTCTCTCCAAGAAAATCAAAAGCACGTTGTTTAAGTTCTAGAGCTTTTAAAACTCTAGCTTCAGACGAGGGATCAAGTTGAGTCTTTTTTTTTGTAGAAGTTCTGTTACGAATAAAACGTTTTCCGAGAAGTGTGTAATAGCGAGATGTTTTAATGAGCGAGGATTCTTTCTTGTATCCAAAACAAAGAACGCTGACAGCAAGAGTTCCATCCGTATTTATTTTTTGAAGTGCACTCTTTGTTTGAGCAGGACGCACAATGAGTGCTGATGGGAGTCCTCCAGATACAACTCGTTCTGGAGTCATTTGTGCTCTTCTTTTAACTTGTTCGATCTTCTGTTTTACTTCAGCTTCAATCGATTCTTTTTGGCTTGAATAGTTCTGTTCAAGAGAAAGCATCTCTTCATGAAGAGCTATTAATTTTTTATTTTTTCCGATGATTGAAGAGAGCTGCTGAGGATGGATAGACGATATAGAAACGATGCTAATATCATGGTCGGGAAGTTCGGTACTGGTTGATGAAAAGCTGTTAAATTCACCATCTTCTATTCCACGTCGCAAGGAGCCTCCTGATTCAGTCAACTCGACGATCCGAGGAGAGCTAGGAGTTTTTATCGCGTCAAAATTGGGACCATAACTAGGGATACTAGAATAAACTGGAAGTAGATCTATCTGTGAATTCATAGCAGAAATGCTAGTAGCTCTCTCCCCATGCTGCAATCCAGATCCTTGGCTGCTTGGCATAGCATGATCCTTCTCACTAGGAAGCTTGGTGCCGCGCAAGCCATCATCATCACTCGCCGTCGCTGAGCTTGCTTCCTGCCTACGTTTTTGTTCAGTTAGATAGGGAGGATCACCATTTTCATTCTCTTTATCATATTTTGACAGAGGATAACTCCGTCGTCTTCTCGGTAATGGCTTTTCCGCTTCCATTGCCAAAAGAGGAGCCGCTACTAAGGCTAGTAAGAATGTCCAAAAGAGAATTTTTTTTACTTTCACTGGGGGGGGAGACTAGCGTTTCAGAAGATGTGAGATTTGTAATGACTGTTAATATAGTCTAAAGCAGCTTAATCGCTACTAAGATTTTTATTTTTGTGCCCACTTAATAAAGGCTTCAGGACCACCAGCAAGATAATTTGAACTCTTCAACTGCTTGCCTTGATCATCTAGCAAGAGCAGCGTTGGATATCCTTGGATGTTATATTTCGTTTGCAGATTACTATTTTGTTTTTTAAGAGTCTCTGATTGTTCTGATAATTTTTTTCCTTGAGGGAAATCAACAAGCACCAGAATTAAATTCTTTTCAGCATACTCTTGAAATGCTTTTTGAGCAAAGACCTCTTGATCTAGCTTGATGCACAAGGGACACCAATTGCTTCCTGTAAAATCAAGAAGAACTAATTTATTTTCTTTCGAAGCTTTTTTGAGTGCAGCTGGATAATCAGTCGTCCAGAGATCAGCAGCAGGCAGGGCTGCTGTGAGGAGAGCTAATGTAAGTAATGCAAAAAGGCGTGTTGTGGTTCTCATGCTGCTGTTCTACGAGTTGGCATTACCAATTGCAACGAATTTCTTTTAGACCGCTCTAGCCCTCTTTGTCTTCGATGGAAGAATTAATGCTACGAGTTCCAATCACCTTTGCGCGAGCCTGCTTGACACCACGAGTTTCTTTCTTAACCAAGGCAGGGCCAAAAAGAGAAACTGCACTCAATGCCCAACTAATTAAATTAATTAGGAAGCCTCCCCAAAATGCTGTGGAAAAACGATCAACTTGAAAAGCAGGAAGAATTTTAGCAACCAGATAAAGCAACCCAGCATTCAGAAAGAAATTGAAAAAACCGATTTTCTCTACAAAGAGTTTTGCTTGAGTTGTGATGATGAGCGTATAGCAAGCTCCGCCCAAGAAACCAAAAAGGAGAGCCGCTTCCAATAACGTTGTTATGGAATTATAGGTGAAACCGTTCTTTAGCAAAACCGCTCCCAGCATGGCAACGGAGAGAAGCAGGCAGCGCTGAAAAAAATTCAGCCATGGTGTCCAAGAAGAATTCATAAGTTTATTTACGCTCATATTTTATCCGGGTTAAGCAAGCTCCCTAGCAATAGTCTCGTAAACAGTCTTAGCAAATTGCACACGAGCATGCCATTTGTAGTTGGCTGGAATAATTGTCCAAGGAGCAATTTTTGGTGAAGTTTTTTGAAACATGACTGCTGCAGCTTCATTATGATGCTGCCATTTGCGGCGATTGCGCCAATCTTCTTCATTGATCTTCCAATGCTTCAGCGGCTCTGCTTGACGTTTTTTAAAACGTCGAAGCTGTTCCTGCTTGGTGATCATCATAAAAATTTTGATCAGGATCGTGCCGCTATCACAGAGCGTTCTCTCAAAATCATTGATCTCTTGGTACGCCTGCTTCCATTCTTTGGGAGTTGCAAATTTTTCAACACGCTCTACCAAAACGCGTCCATACCAAGAACGATCAAAAACAGTTAGGTTACCATGAGGTGGGAGCTTATTCCAAAAACGCCAAAGATAATGATGAGCGAATTCTTCTGTCGTAGGTTTTATGATGGAATAGACCCGTACCAAACGCGGGTCGAGCGGCTCTGTCACACGCTTAATGGCCCCTCCCTTGCCGGCAGCATCTGGCCCTTCTACAACAATAATCACGGAGCGCTTACTCTCTTTGAGTTTCATTTGCAGCTGCAGCAAATTGAGATGATATTTCTCCAACTCTTGCAGATAGGTTTCTTTGCTAATCGAACAATTTTGATTGAGGTCATCAAGGCTGATGAGTTTTTTGGACATAGATGTGTTACGTTTTATCGGTTAGAACAAGATTTGAAAAGCGCTTTTAAGAATATCATATAGGAAAATAGCGATTAGCGAGCTGGATCATTTTTTTTCTCATTAAAAAGTTCCGTCGCTGCCGAGGAGATTGTTGATAGAATGTTTCTGCGAGTGCTGGTAATTTTTCTAAGACTAAAAATTTCCAATGCTGCAAGATAGCCTCCGTGGAGACTCGCTTTGAAGCCGCTCTCCCCTGCTCCACTAGTTGTTTTCGGAATGTAGGATCTTCTTTGAGCCTGATCAACTGCGCGAGCATTTCGGAGGCAGAGTTTGCTTGGAGGTAATTTTTTTCAATTTTCCCTTCCGCAGCATAACCACTTTCTTTTCCACCAACAAAGGGTACTCCGGCATGCCAAGCATTGTAGAGTTTGGTAGCCGGTTTATTAAAGTGGCGTGAGCGAGAAAAATTTCGAAGGGCAATAACTACATCAGCAGTACGATAATCATGCCAAGATTCCACAGAAGGCATTTCTACATAGAGTCCAACTTGGCGACGTACCTGCTGGACCCATTCGCAAGAAAAAAGGTCTCGATGACATTGATAGTTTTGTCCCACAAAATAGGCATTTTCAAAAAGATCTCCTCGGCTGGGATCACGTGGCAGAAGATGAGGTTGAGGCCAATGAGGCACAAAGAGGGAATCAGGAAGATAACGAGCACGCTTTTTATTTTGTACGAGATAAAAATGGGAAGCAGGGTGAACGAAACTCTGAGTAACAATATCAACAAAAAAAACCTCTGATGGAATAGGCTGGTGCCACTGGCCACAAACTTCTAGCGAAGAGTTCAAGGCAATCACAATTCCTTGCGATGGCATTTGAGTAGCAAGCTCGCAGGCAACTCCTGCTTCATTCAAAAGCAGCCATGTCTGATAAATCCAATTTTGAGCAGAAAAAACAGGAGGGACGATTCTCTCCGCAGGAAAAGGAGCCTTCGCTCTCCACGCTTGTTCCCATGTCGGATTAGGAAAACAACTTTTTGGAAGATAAAAAGTGACTTGGGGATCCATGGACTACGCCACTTATATTTCTGATTTTAAAATTTTATCGATCTGCTCCGGCGAGAGTTGAGCGGCTGCTGCTATTTGTTCAAGAGGCAATCCTAAGCGATGTAGGTTGTGAATCATTTCAGATTTTCCCTCGGCTTTTCCTTGAGCCGATCCTGCCCTCTCGCCATCGCCATAATACGTGCGCCAAATACTTTTTGTATCTCTATTGTCGCCAACATAACGCTCATATGCGCTGCGTTCGGCGTCTGAAAGTTGAAGAATATTGAGTTGCTCAGCAGCTTCCTGGATGCCTTGAGCTTTAAATTCAGGGCGGACCTCAGACTGTTGTAGTGCATAGATCCACTCATCAAGTGTGTCTTTAATTTTCAAA
>JAPLTJ010000034.1 GCA_026398175.1 Verrucomicrobiia bacterium
AGCGCTTGGATCTTTAAGATAGGTTTCTTTTAAAAATTTCATGTGCTCTCGATCTCTCTGATTTTTTTCAACGGGTTTATAATGAAACGTTGAACGTGCAACGCTCAGAAGTTTACATTGTTTTCTAAGACTGAAATGAGGGTGGTTTTTTTCGAGCAACTCGACGCGCCCACTTACAGGCCGAGTTGCTTGGATTTTTTTATGACAAAATCTAGCTCGATTGTTAGTTGTCCAATCTTAGAATGCAGTTTCTCTCGTTCTGCCTCGAAGTCATCAGGACCTCCTTTTTTCCCTCGCTCAAAAGCCCCAGGCAAAATCTCCTGTAACTTTCTTTTCCATTCAGAGACCTGCATGGGATGCAGGTCAAACTCCTTGGCTATTGCTTGAATAGTCTTTATTCCTTTGAGCGCTTCCAGTCCTACTTTGGCTTTAAATGCGTTATCGTGTCTTTTTCGTTTTGCTTTCATTGTGGTTTAGGTTGGTTGTTTTTACCTTCCTTCTCCACTCATTTTAAAGCTTAACTACTGGTCCAGTTTTTGGGGTCCACCTCTAAAAAAGCGCTGTATTTTTAAAAAAGGGCCTATTCAAAACAATTCCAGCTGGGGCTCTTCTCCATCAGCAAATCGGACGCCAGCGCCCAGCAGCCGCACTGGCAAAGCTTTTCTGGCATAGGCCTCTGCAAGTAATGTTCGATAGATGCTTGCCGTTGGCTCAGGACAAATACATTCCTTAGTCGTGCGGGTGAAGTCTGAAAATTTGACGGTGACGAATGCCTTGCGAACTTGACGATCACTCGCTTTTGTTTTCAGCTCTTCTAGCGTTGCCTCAGCCAGCTTTATCATTGCGGCTTCACACGCTGCCAGTGAAACAAGATTTTCGGAAAAAGTTTTTTCATTACTGAGTGACTTTCGAATCCAATGAGGCTCCACGGCGCGCTCATCTTCTCCACGACAGAGATGAAAAAGTTCTTCTCCCCACCTGCCAAATTGCTGAGCCATTTCGATCAAGGAAAAATTTTGAAAATCGCCACATGTTTGAATGCCATGAGTGGTCAATCGCTCGGCACTTTTTGGCCCAATACCCCAGACTTTTCGCACCGGCAAGGTAGCCATGAATGCCTGGATTTGATCTGGCAATATCGCAAACTGTCCGTTTGGCTTGCGCCATTCGCTTGCAATTTTTGCGAGCATTTTGTTAGGAGCAATTCCTGCTGAGGCCGTTAAGCCTGTCTCGGTGAAAACTCGAGCACGAACTTCCTTAGCGATATCCCAAGCATAACGATCACAAGCGGTGACATCGAGATAAGCCTCATCGAGCGACAATGGCTCCACAAGTTCTGTCACCTCTCGCAAGATTGTTTGGATCTGTTGCGAAACAGCTCGATAAAGATCAAACCTTACCGGCAAAAAAATAATTTGCGGGCATCGTTCTCGTGCCATAAAACCTGGCATCGCGGAACGTACTCCAAATTTCCTAGCTTCATAGTTACAGGTACAAACAACACCACGAGACTCCCCTCCTCCAACAGCAAGTGGTTTGCCCACAAGCTTCGGATTTTCTCGCATTTCAATGGCTGCATAGAAGCAGTCCATGTCGATGTGAATAATCTTCCTCATAGAAAAAAATTTTCCCAAGTAAATCGTTTTTTAAAATGAATGTTTATTTGTAACTACTCAGCACCCCTAAAAAAGTAATTTGATCAAATCTAGAAAGAAAGCTTTTACATAAGCAGAAAAAATCTGTAAAGAAAGCAACGATAAAAATCATCTATGGAAGCAGCAACTTACATTAAACTGCTAGAAACTC
>JAPLTJ010000165.1 GCA_026398175.1 Verrucomicrobiia bacterium
AAACCTTCCAAGATCGGAAAATTCTCTTTCTGACGCAGCACCGTCTTCATCGCCCAATCAAATTGAATCAGCTTCTTCGGTTTCATAGGACCAAGGACTCTACTGGAAGCCGTCAAGAGGTGTCAATTTGTATTTGCTCATTTCTCTTATATACCTTTCACGAATGAGTTTTTAGGAATTTTTGCGCAAAAGGTATAGATTTTTTTCGTGTTCTTTTGTACATTCCGGAGTTAATTTTCTTTTATATGAATTCGCTTTCTCCATCTTCCACTCTGCTCCTCGGACACTCTCCTGACCCCGATGACGCATTTATGTTTTACGCGATGGCGGCTGGAAAAATTCCGATGCGCGGATACAATTTTCAACACACTTTGCAAGATATTCAGACGCTCAATGAACGAGCGCTACGTCAAGAGCTACACCTCTCTGCTGTTTCGATTCACGCCTATGCTCATCTTCTCGATCACTACGCGCTCCTTCCTTGTGGCGCCAGCATGGGCGATGGTTATGGCCCGATGTTTGTAGCACCAAAAAATCATCCAGGCGTTCCCTCAGAAAATGCTTCTCTCGAGGAGAAAAAAAACTGGCTTCGCTCGCAACGCATCGCGGTGCCGGGCCTCATGACCAGCGCTTACTTGGCGGCACAACTCTGCCTTGAAAATTTTGATCACGTCGTCATTCCTTTTGATCAGATTTTTGAGGCGGTTCAGTCGGGACAAGCTACCGTTGGCCTCATCATTCACGAAGGACAGCTCACGTTCGCCGATGAAGGATTCACCAAGATTCTCGACCTGGGATCCTGGTGGAAAGAGGAGACTGGACTGCCACTACCGCTCGGAGGAAATGTGATTCGAAAAGATTTTTCACTCGAGCAGCGTCGCGAGATCAACGAAATCATGAAAGAGAGTATTCAGTATGGCCTCGAACATCGTCGCGCTGCTGTTGATCACAGCATGGCTCACGCTCGCGGCATGGCCGTGCCACTCGCAGATGAATTCATCGGCATGTATGTCAATGACTACACTCTTGATTATGGCCCAACAGGCCGCGCTGCAATTTTGGAATTTCTGGGACGGGCTGCGGAACGAGGCCTGGTGCCGAAATTGGAGCGATTAGAATTTGTAGAGTAGGAAAGAAAATAAACCGCGAAACTCGCTAAACAGCGCTAAAAAAACTTGCTCTTGCGAAAGTGGAAAGGAATTACATTCCTTCGAAGGCAGGAACCATTGCCATCATTTCTTTCTTTCGTGTTATTTCGCGTATTTCGCGGTTTAAAAATTTCTTTGAGAATCTCTCACTCTTTAGGAAGCTGCGTCTCCACCATCTCGCAAAGAACATGCAGCAAAAATTTCTGTGCTTCTTGAATGCGTGCAGTCGCTTTTCCAGGAATGATCATTTCCACATCAGCAATGCCTTTGGTAAATCCGCCGCTCTTGCCGAGGAAGGCAATCGTATGAATGCCTCGCGCTTTGGCTTCTTTTAAGGCTTCCAGGACATTCTTGGAATTACCACTGGTCGTCAATCCGATGAGGACATCTCCTTTTTTTCCAAAAGCAGCAACCTGGCGTTTGAAGACATCATCAAAATGATAGTCGTTTCCAATCGCTGTCATCAGCCCGCCATCAATGGTGAAGGCCATCGCAGGATAAGGACGACGATCCTCGCAAAAACGACACGTAAATTCCGTTGCGATGTGTGCACTGTCACTCGCGCTTCCGCCATTGCCGCAGAGCATCAATTTATTTCCAGCAAGCAATGCTTTCAAAACCATCGCCGCAACCTGTTCCAATGAGACTTGGAAGCTGGTCAGGCTTTGAAAAACTTCGATTGCATCATTTAAAGAGGTCTGAAAATGGGAAGTCGTGCTCATGTTTTTTTATTTTTTCTTTGCGCTCTTTGCGTTCTTTGCAGTTAATTGTCTTTTCCTTATGAGTAACAAAACAGCAATTTCCCCCTGCCGTCACGAAGATTTTCCTGAATGGTATCAACAACTTGTCCGCGTCGCCGAAATGGCTGAGAACTCCGAAGTTCGTGGCTGCATGGTCATCAAGCCTTGGGGCTATGCCCTCTGGGAGCAGATGCAGAGCGTGTTGGATGGAATGTTCAAAGCGACTGGCCATCGCAACGCTTACTTTCCCCTTTTTATTCCACTGAGTCATTTGCAAAAAGAAGCAGAGCATGTCGAAGGGTTTGCCAAAGAATGCGCTGTGGTCACGCATCATCGGCTCGAGATGCAGGATGGAAAATTAGTTCCTGCCGGCAAGCTGACAGAGCCGCTCGTAGTGCGTCCAACATCCGAGACCATCATCGGCTCCGTCTATGCCAAATGGGTAAAGTCGTATCGCGATCTTCCAATTCTTCTCAACCAATGGGCCAACGTCGTGCGCTGGGAAATGAGGCCCCGTCTCTTTTTGCGGACCGCTGAATTTCTTTGGCAAGAAGGCCACACCGCTCACGAAACAGAAAACGAAGCGATCGCAGAGACCGAGAAGATGCTCCGCGTTTATGAAACCTTCATGCAAGATTATCTTGCCGTGCCCGTCATCTGCGGCGAGAAGACCGCCAGCGAGCGCTTTCCAGGAGCCGTCAGAACCTATTGCTTGGAAGCAATGGTGCAAGATCGCAAGGCCATTCAAGCAGGCACGTCTCATTTTCTCGGACAAAATTTTGCGAAAGCATCTGGTATTCAATTCCAATCACGCAACAGTGAAATCGAATATGCATGGACCACCAGCTGGGGCGTCAGCACCCGCATGGTTGGCATGCTCCTGATGGTTCATGGCGATGATGATGGTGCCATCCTGCCTCCACGCATCGCTGCGAGTCAGGTCGTGATCATTCCTTTTATTCCAAAAGAAGAACAGCGCACGATGATTCTAGAAAAAGCAGAAGAAGTCGCAGCGCAATTGCGTGCGGCTTCGTATGCAGGAGGACCGATTCGCGTGGAGATCGATGCTCGCGATGTGAATGGGAGCACCAAAAATTGGGATTGGATCAAGCGCGGAGCCCCATTGCGTCTGGAAATTGGCCCACGCGACCTGGAAGCAGGCACCGTGGCCTTGGCGCGTCGTGATCGCGGCCCGAAAGAAAAAGAATCGTTATCGCTGGACGCACTAGCACAACGCGTTCCTGAAATTTTAGCCGAGATCCAACAATCACTTTTTGATCGCGCGCTCGCTTTCCAAAAAGAGCACACTCGTGAGATCAATACGAAGGAAGAGTTCTACGCTTTCTTCACCCCGAAAAATAGCAACAAGCCTGAGATTCATGGCGGCTTTGCGCTAACTCATTGGAATGGTTGCCCTGAACTCGAAGCAAAAATAAAAGAGGATCTTAAAGTGACGATCCGCTGCATTCCTTTTGAAGGGGCTTCCGAGCCTGGCATTTGTCCGTTTAGTGGAGAGCCGAGTGCTCAGCGAGTGGTGTTTGGGAAGTCGTATTAATCAGGTTGCAGCGAACAAAAACGTCATTCCTGCGGCCGCAGGAATCCAGGAGAACCTCGCTACAGAGGTGATGATCCCATAAAATAAAGCCTCGTTTCTTTTTCTTTTAGGAAATTTTTTTGAGACTTTTTAGTTGCTACTTCTCAACTTTGAAGTCCACAGTCGCCTGGATTCCAGCGTCCGCTAGAGCGTTTTAAAAAAATTTATAGCCGATACAGTGCCAGGAACGAGGCGCGCAGACGCGCAGTGTATAGAGATACTCGAGGACGCGAGCACCGGAGTGACGCCGCAATGTGCGGCTATAACTTTTTTGAAAATGCTCTAGAATGACGGCAGTGCAGATAGAACGAGGTTAGGCTAGTGATGACTTTCTTGCTGAGCTGCTTGAAGCGCAGCAGCAGCCTGTTCCACTCGCTTCCATTGCTCCTTAGACTTGACAAGTGGTGCCATCAATAAAAACAACCGATTGTTTTGAAACTCTTTTTTGAACCGTTCAACTTGCTCATTCCAGCCTACATCTAAAATCTTACTAGCATCGTCCTTTAACTCCTGAACTAGCAGCATGGTTTTTCTATATTGTTTGCTAGCTAATACTAAATATTTTTCTTTGTTGTATCGGGCTAGAGCAGGATTGCCGTTCCTCTTCAGTTGCTTCTCGACTTCATACTGCTGCACAGCAATTTCATAAAGATGCGAGGTATGATTCATATGAGACTCAATGATTTCTAGAGGCAATCGAGCCTGTCGCTCTGTCCAGCGCTGGATTGCTTCTGCTGCTGCTGCTAATTCTGTTGTAATTTCTTGTTCAATCGTAGTTGGAATTTCTAGACCCAAAGAAGTTTTTTGCTCATTAAGGTTTTGTTGAGATTGCTGCAGTTGTTCTTTTCTTTTAGTCCATGCATCTTGCGCAGCCCCTCCTGCTGACAGCGCCTGCTCCCAAGCCACCACGCCGGCAGCCCTCTCTGCCTGTTCCTGAACTCGTTCAGCAAACTTATTAATCGAGGCTACTTGATTCCTATTTTGCCAAAGCTTGATTTTTGCTACTTGAGAAAGATTTTCCAGGCAGCGCGCAGCCGCCTCTTGCTCAAATTGTTCCCATTTGTGTTGAACTGCTGGGTCTGAATTTTCTTTTGCTTCTGAGATCTCTGCTAAGAGCGGTTCATAGAGCGCCTTAATCCTTACTGCTTTAACAGCTCTTATCTCAAAATCTTGCATGGTGACATTTGCATTAATAATGCCCTGCATGATTTGGTGATGAAGGGTATCGAGCCGGCTTTCTATTTCAGAACGCTCTATTTTGTAATTTAATCTATGAAGGTAAGCATCAAAAGGACCTGGCGAGTAAAAATCTTCGTCTCCTGGATCAGATGTTGGATTATTCAAATCACTATCGTCTTCAGAATGAAGTTTCTGCTCTTTGCAAGCTTTCTCAAAATTGATCTTCGCTTCTTCCCAAGCACGCTGCTCTTCATTGGCTTTCTCCATGATTGCTGCTGTCTGAAAATTATTGGGTGCACGCAAGGGGGCGACGACAGAAGTTTTTTTTAATGGCAGGAAGAGTTGCTGAAAAGAAAATATATTGGAGCACCTCTGCCTCAGCTTGATAAGCTTCATCTGCATCAGAAAGTCTTCGTGTCACAACATTTTCTGCCTTTAATCCTTCGATTAACTCAGCAACTTTTCTCCAATCCGGATGATCTTCATCTCCTCGCTGGTATGCTTGCTGAGCCGCTTGAGCGATTTGCCCAAGGATATGCTCTCGTCCTTTCTTAGGAGCTTCTCCTGATTGCTGCGATGTTTGCTCGTTGAGTAAATCATCCCAATCTTTGATACGAGCAACAGATCCTCGCTGTTCTTGTGACGAGTTGCCTCCATTTTCTGAAGCTCGTCGCCCTTGTGTTTCGGAAGGGGGATCTAGTTTTTCTTTTTTCTTCTCCTCGCCAAGCGGTCCAGCAACAAGAGGAGCATTTAAGCTGACTACTAAAAAAAATATTCCAAACAACAGGGGGGACTTCAATGTTAACATTTTATTCGCGGCAAACTATTCCATAACGAAATTTTTTTCAAATCAAATCGCAACTCAGCATAGTGACTCGTCAATTTTTAGAACTAGTCATCGAGCTCTGTATCAAAATTCAGAATCTGAGTATTTCCACTTGAAAGATCCGTAGAAAATCTCGCGCTTGATTGCATTAATCTCTCTTTGAAATTCGGCTATTCTTTTTGCTGCTGCCGCTTCTTCTGGAGTTAAGGGTTCTTGGTCTTCTCGCTCCAGTCCAGGGATTTCTAGCCGGCTCTCTTCGGAGAGAAGGCCTTTTTTTGCAGCGATAGCTTTATTGAAGAGAGCGACGACTTTAGTTCCTTTTGCTAGCAAGTCAGGCGATAACGTTGGTTGCGTATCACGATCACGAATAGGAGTCCCTTCTTGATAAAGAGCTCCAGCCTCAGCCCAAAAACACATCGTAGCAAGGTTAGCTCTATACACAGCTGCGATATAGTTTGATCTCTTGTAATGTTTTTTCCATTGCTCTTGAAATTGTTGCGGAGATTGTTTTTTTGCCTTAAGTATTTCTGCAGAGAAGGACGTCAATGTTTTAATTGCCTCAGTTGCCCTATCAAAGTTGCTCTGGTTTGGCGCTGCGTTATAAGCAGCCATAGCCCCTTCAATTTCCTCTTGTCGTTCTAATGCCTTCAAATATTTTTCTGAAAATTTTTGAAATTGTTCCAGATTGCTGAGTTCATCAGCGCATACTTGAGCAAGAGGGCCGTTAACTTCAGCACTTGTTTGAGGTCCTACTGAAAGAGCGAGCGCATTGTCTCCACCGCCTACTCGAAGTGAGCTGATGTGTTGCTCAAAATTAGCGACAGCCGCTTCCCAGGCTTGCTGACTTTCTCTTACTTTTTGCAATACCTGCTCAGCTGAATCAGGAGCAGCAGGAGCTTTTCTCAAGAAGGCCCAACAATCAGTTGCTTCTTCTCCTGGTGCTTCTGAAGAAGATCGGCTTAAAAATCCCTTAACAGCTTGCTGCGCAATAGCACTTTTCTTCCAAGCAGGCAAAGCGGCCTCTAAAGCAAGCGCCCGGACTTGTATGATCCCTGCTCGATCCACTTCTTCTTGTGGTAGTGGCGTAATGATATTCTGACTCCATTCCTTCAAGATTCTAATCCTTCGACCAGCGTTGACCCATTCTACTGCGTTGATATCACCGCCTTGAACAGCTTTTAAAATCAAACACCAAGCGCTCTGCACACGTTGTTCAGGAGTTAACTTTGGCGCCTCTTTTTTAGAAGAAGCAGCCACTGGAGCAGGAGCCATTGGATCAGGCACCGCAGCCTCAGTTGTATTATGCTCATGTTGCTGCTGATCTTGCTGAAGCTCTGCTTGTCTCCTTTCATCTTCGCCCTTTTCCATCCGCAGGCTTTGACCAGCCAGGACGAGCCTGCAAAGAAGAAATGGCACTGCTCAATAGCAATGTGAGAAAAAATATTTTTGCTTTCATAAAAGGGAGAACAAGAGGTTTCTAAATGAAGCTGGAAAAAGCATAAGATCTTTTTTTAAAAAGAAATGTTTTTTATCTATTTAGGTAAAAAATATTCGTTTAGTGACATGAGCCGATATAAAAAAAGCGAGCCACCGTTACTCGACCTGAAAAACCAAAAACAGATCGCGGTGACTCGCTAAGAACAAACTTACTCAATAAGGAACTTTAGTTTCTTATTGAAGGACCAACATCCCTTTTGACTCACGAAGAACAAATGTTCAAAAGGCTGTGTATTATAATAGACTCCTCAGAAAAGGAAAGGTTCAAAGTTTTTTTATTTTGTTATCGTCGCCCTTGCAATCATTCAGGTGCTTGCTCAAAAAGTTGTGTTCATTTTTGAGTGAACAATCGTTAACCCTCTGACGTCATCCTCGCCTCCGCAGGAATGACGATTGTTTTTTTAATGGAAATAACAATTACGTTACTCCGTTGGCATCCATTCAGCTAGCCAATGAGCTAAACGATTACGCTCTTTGTGTTCTTTGTGGTGAATTCTTTTTTGAAACGTTGGGAGTTACGCTTTTTCTAAAAACTAAGCCCCATCTGAGCCCCAATCACCAAAGCATTGGGAATGGTGCCAGTGCCACCAGGGTTAACAATCCATTGGATATCCGGCTGAATGTAGGCCGTTGGCGTTAGACAGATCCGATAACCTGCTTCATAAACTAATTCGTAAGTCGGAAAGCCGCCCCTTCTTCACTCTGTTGGGCAGCAAAGTTGGGACTAAAATTTCCATAGGCAATACCAAGGAGCGTCGCATCGGTTTTACGTCCTGGAATCAAGCCTGTGTAAACGGCGCCACCGTTAACTTGAAACGGCATGAAAGAAATACTTTGTTGAGGAGAAAGAGTGAAAACAGTCCAAAGCACAAGCCCTGTGTCATTCGTAGGATCAGGACGATAGACCGTTTGGTCCGCATGCCAATACAATCCATAAGAGTTGGGCTGTTGAGGCATACTCAGCGACTCATTATAAGTGCTCGTCGAGTAGTAGCCTCCCATCCAATAGTGACCTTGAAAATTTTTGGTAGAAAGTGGAGCCACGGGATTTTTAGAAGGCGAACGGAGTGACTCCTGTTCGTCATCATCATCGCTCTGCTGTTGGCCCGATCTTGAACCTGAAAGTGGAAATTCAGGATTCCAACTAAATTGTCCCATCAACAAGACGCCATCACTAGGATACATATTCCATGTTAATCCGTGCATACTCCCTGGAGTTACTTGATAAACTCCGACTCGAGCAACGGTCGAGCTAGAAAGATGTGCTTTAAGAACAGCTCCCCACGTCGCTGTCGCATAATAAGAAATTCCTTGATTGATAAGAAGTGCTTGAGGAGAACCATCGATCCCACCATTCATATAAAACCAGTAGAGTGGCGATGTGGCAAAATCGTTTCCTGTAGAAATCCGTCCTATTTTGATATTGGCATGGTTGTCCCAAAAACGTTGTTCATAAAAAATTTGATGCCAGTAAAATGTCTGCCCAACATAAATTTCCTGTGCCGCAAATTGGTTGCCAATATTTTTTTGCGAAAGACTACTACCATCAACTTGCGCAACGCTCATCGTTACCGATCCTCCAGGAGGCCATCCAAATAGTTCCTGCGTTTTAAAAACACCACCAAGGTAGAAAAAATCGGCATAGGTGAAGCCATTGGGATTGACTCCTCCTACAGGATTACCGGCAATATCAGATGTGTAGCTCAGAAAAAAATCGACTCCGTGTTGATCTAAAAAATTGCGCCCATCCGAATCAAAATGAGCAGCTTGTTTTTCTTCTTCTAGCAGATTCGGAATAGGCCCTAGTGGTCGATAAGGAGAAGGCACCACCTCCTGTGATTGGAGCTCCGACTCTCGTTGAGTTTGATCAATATTTGCCATGCCTGCCCCAATCGTAGCATCGTGATGAGACTGATCTATAAGCTGATTGTTACCACTGCTAACAACGGCAAGAAAAAAAAGTGATGCCAATATCATAGTGGTTTTTTTAAAAAGTCTTTAAAAATAAAATCCTCTAAAAACTAAAGAAAAAACAAATGAATATGAACTTTAAAAAAAGATTTTTTTTAAGTATTCTCCTCTTTTATGCTCAGAAACATTGCTGTTTTAACTTCCGGAGGAGATGCCCCCGGCATGAACCCTGCCATTCGCGCTGTTGTTCGTACAGCACTTGAAAGTGGCTGCAAAATTTTTGGAA
Organism: Verrucomicrobiia bacterium; assembly: GCA_026398175.1. GTDB lineage: Bacteria > Verrucomicrobiota > Verrucomicrobiia > Chthoniobacterales > UBA6821 > CAIWMF01. The sequence goes on from JAPLTJ010000165.1 coordinate 9,182, forward strand.
TTAATAATGGGTATGATGGTATTTTTGAAGGCAGCATTGAAGAACTTTCTGCCCGCGTCCTCTCTGGAATGATTGACCGTGGAGGAACCATCTTACAATCGAGTCGCTGTCAACGTTTCTATGACCCTGCTGGGATCGATGAAGCTGCCCTACAACTCCGAAAATTGGGCGTCCAAGGACTGGTCGTCATTGGCGGAGACGGTTCTCTCACCGGCGCCCGTGAACTTCATCGCCGTGGATTTCCTGTCATTGGCATTCCGGCAAGCATCGACAATGATATGACTGGCACTGAAATGGCGATTGGCGCCGACACTGCAGGTAACACGATCATGCAACTCATCGATCGTATTCGCGATACCGCCCGTTCGCATCGGCGTTGTTTTTTGATTGAAGTCATGGGACGCAATTCTGGATACCTCGCTCTGACCACGGCGATCAGCTGCGGAGCAGAAGTGGCAGTCATTCCAGAATTCGCCTACAACATGCCGCGCATCGTGGAGCTCCTGAAATCGCGATATCAACAAATGCGCGACAACTCCATCATCGTCCTTGCGGAAGGGGTCTGTGATGCCGACACCTTCATCGCTCGCATGATGGAACAAGAAAAAGGGGACTTTGATCAGGAAATTAGAAAAACCGTTTTAGGACATGTGCAACGTGGTGGCGGTCCGACGCACTTCGATCGTATCTTGGCAGCACGCTTTGGAGAACTTGCGGTGATGGGCTTGCTCCAAGGAGAAACCGGCTCCATGACAGCCCTGGTGCGCAGTCATGCTACGTTAGTCGATTTGGATAACGTCATCGGCCACAAAAAACATCCCTCTCCTGAGCTCATCCGCCTCGCGCGGCACTTGCAGATTGAGTTTGGAGATCCGGTGGAGGTTTAACTTTCCCTGCTGCGAAGCAGCGATATGCGATAGACATAAAAGCTGACGCCGCATTTGGAAATCAGATCAGCAATACCTGCTCCAACCAGAAAAGTCACTAAGCCTACTTCCCCAAAACCGTGACTGCAAAGAGCGATAAGGCTGGCTAAAGGATAAAAGGCCCACGCAACAAGAAACAGATTTCGCGCACAAATAAAAAGCCTGTCGCCCGGAGCGCCTTGTTGTACGGCGTTGCGCGAGAGCTCTCCAACAAGAATCCGTGCGATGTAGAGAAAGGGAAGTAGCGACAACAACCAGCAACTCCACAATAGGAGCGCCCCATATTCCCCAATATTACTGGCGCCTAAGTAGGAAAAAAGAATCGACACCAAAGCAGCACCAATAAGGCGTTTTAAAAGAACTGCTGTTTGACCTTTTAAAATTGGTGCGACTAAAACCAGCTCGACCAAAAGCAACGGCATCGTCAGAGCCCAATCGGCATAGCGATATACTTCATGGAAAAAATGTCCTGAGGCAACATAAGAATTTCCAGCAAGCTCAAAGGCCTCATTCCAACTATGGAAGAACCTTATTGCATGATAACAACCAATCAACGACACGATCCCTGCCACAAGCAATAGCGGTTGAAACCGCTCCATGACTTGCTTTCGAGAGAGCAGGAAAAAAAGCGCAGAGCCTCCCATCGCCGCAATTAAAAGCGAGAGAAGATCATGAACGAGCTCAAACTCTCCTACGGTCAATGTCAAAATTGTTTTCATGGAAACAACGATGCCACAAGATAAATAAAATTGGAAAAGCAATTTTCATTGATAAGAATGTTTATCTCGCTCCTAAACTTTTAAACGCTTAAACTTTTTCCCATGAATAATACTCTTCGCATTCTTCTCATCACGCTAGCCTTGATCGTTGTTCTCTTCATTGGAGCGATCACTTTTGTCGCTGGAATTTATAATGGCCTCGTGAGGACCTCTCAAGCAGTCGATGCTTCTTGGGCTCAAGTCCAAAATGTTTATCAACGCCGTGCCGACTTGATTCCCAACCTTGTCCAGACCGTCGCAGGCTCTGCTAATTTTGAAAAATCAACGATGATCGCCGTCACCGAGGCGCGCGCTTCCGTGGGCAAAGTCAACGTCAGTCCGACGCAGGCTCCCACTGATCCTGCGCAGCTGGCTGCGTTTCAACAGGCGCAAGGCCAATTAGGATCCGCCATTTCTCGATTGTTAGTCGTGAGCGAAAATTATCCTGATTTAAAATCGAGTGCTAATTTCCGCGACTTGCAGGCGCAGTTGGAAGGAACTGAAAATCGAATTGCTGTTGAACGCGAGCGCTTCAACGTCGCTGTTCAAATCTACAACATCAAGGTCCGCTCTTTCCCAGTCGTTATCTTAGCTGGAATGATGGGATATGCTCCGAAGCCCTATTTTACAGCAGCTGCAGGCGCTAGCACGGCCCCAACGGTGCAGTTTAATTTTGGTAGTGAGAAAAAATAATTAACTGCAAAAAAGAGAATGGCCACAAAGAACACAAAGAACACAAAGAACACAAAGAACACAAAGAACACAAAGAACACAAAGAACACAAAGAAATCAAAGAAATCAAAGAGGCTTTGAAAGAAAAACCTTTTTTGCTTTTTGAAGATCTTATCTTTTCCTGCTGCTTATAAGCAGCAGGAATGCGGCATCAAATAAAGAGTTAGCTTCTTTTTCAAGAAAAAAATCTGCTAGTTTCTTTGATTTCTTTGTGCTCTTTGTGGCTAATTTCTTCTTCTCTTCTTTCATCTTTTGCGTTCTTTGCGGTTAATTTCTTCTTCTTTTCTGTTATGCGTTCTTTGTGGCTCATTCTCTCATTTTTATTGCTAGGAAGCATATGCCAAGCAGAAGAAGCGCTGCCGCCGCCGCCCACGCACTACTTCAACGATGCTGCCGGCGTCGTCTCTCCTCAAGTTGCTGCCGCGCTCAATCAACAACTAGCTGATTTTGATCGCAAGACTTCGAATCAAATTGTCGTTGCCATTTATCCTCAATCTTGGAGCAAAAGTTCTCCCGAAGATGTTGCTCAAAAACTTTACACAGCCTGGCATCTCGGAACAAAAAAAAATAGCAATGGCGTTCTCGTTTTAGTTTTTGCAAAAGAACATCAAGTTCGTATTCAAACAGGCTACGGCTTGGAAGGAGCTCTCCCTGATGTCATCTGCAAGCGCATCATTGATGAGACGATGGCCCCCGCTTTTCAACATGGTGATTACAACGGCGGCTTGACTGCTGGTCTCGATGCTATCATGAAGGCCACAGCTGGAGAATATCATGCCAGCCTCCGAAAAAAGGAAACCTTCTCGTGGCAAAGAATTCTTTTTTCTCCGTTTGGTTTTTTCTTATTCCTGATGCTCGGCTCGACCCTGCTCAACAAATGGCGCTCCAGAAACGGCATAGAATCTGATACTAGAGGCGGTGGCGGCTGGTGGTTTGGCGGTGGCGGCTTTGGCGGCGGGGGCTTCGGAGGAGGAGATGGAGGCGGCTTCGGCGGTGGTGGCGGCGACAGCGGAGGAGGCGGCGCTGGAGGGAGTTGGTGAATAAACACCTTAGCAAAGAATAATAAACCGCGAAACTCGCGAAATAGCGCTAAAAACAAAACCTTCTTTTTCGTGTTATTTCGCGTGTTTCGCGGTTTATTTTTTTGTTTATGTTTTTTCGTGTTTATAATTTCCTATCTGATCATCACCAGCCCGAGCATATGCCCCGTTTGTCCTTTTTCGCGGCGATAAGAATAATATTTTTCTGAATCACATGCTGTGCAGATTTCTTTATCGCGGATTTCGTGAACTCCCGCTTGCGCGGCCTGCTCTCGAATTGTTTTTGCAAAATCGACTTCATAGCATGGAGGACGAATGCACGGTCCTATCGTCACGATGAGATTTTTGGGGTGCGATGCAAATTTTGTTTGGAGCAGTTGGATCGCTCTGGGAACAATCCCTTCCTCCGTTCCACGCCTTCCTGAATGAACGAGGGCAACCACTTTGCGCTGAGGATCGATGATCCAGACAGGGGCGCAGTCAGCAAAGGTGATTCCAAGCACGATACCAGGCTCATCAGTGATCATCCCATCGACATTGGGGACTAGGTCTTCTTGCGGCGCGGAGCCTGTGATGATTGCAATCTCAGTGCCATGAACTTCCTGGGCACAAAAAAAAGACCGCGCCGCAGGAAGAATCTCCTTCACTGTTTTTTTGAAAAAAGGAATTTGCGCCTTCAAAGCTTCCTGCCGATCAGTAGGAAGTTGCACTCCAGGAATCCGCCCAATGTAGCAAGCGGAGAGGAAAGGAAGGTCTTCGAGAGTGGCAAAAAGATTCACAAAAGCCGAAGTAAAGAGTGAAGAGTAAAGGGTAAAGAGTAGCTGACGCAAATTAAAAAATACTACTTCTAACAGTAGTTTTGAAAAATAAATCTACTAAAATAAGAATCCCAAAAAACCAATCGTCTTTCGATCTAAAACATACTCTTTACCCTTTACTCTTCACTCTTTACTGCTCTTGCTATTTTGCAAACTTTACCTTTAAGACCCGCCGTCCATCAGTCTCCGTGATCGTTGCTGTATAATCAGCAACCGTCACCGTTTCTCCTCGCGTTGGAAGATGTCCTAAGAGTTGAGTGACATAGCCGCCTACGGTGCTGACCTCTGTCTCTGAAATTTTTAAATCACACATTTCAGCAAGGTCATGCAACGCGAGCGTCCCTGCCACTTCAAATTCATTTTCATTGATGCGATAAAACTCTTCATCTGCCGTATCGAATTCGTCTTGAATGGAGCCCACTAATTCTTCGAGCACATTATCGAGCGTCACAACGCCAACCGTTCCTCCATATTCATCCACCGCAATAGCAAAGTGAGCATGCCTGTGTAAGAAAAAATTCAGTAATTTTTCTAACGACATCATTTCAGAAACGTGAAGCACTGGCCGTTGAATTTCAGTCAAGTCACTTTTCCTTGAATGCACGAGCTCTAAAAGATCTTTGATGTGGATGAGGCCGGAAGCCTCATCAAGCTCGGCGCGACAGACAGGAAAACGCGTGTGTTGCGAAGTAATAACCTTGCTCAGCTCTTCTTCAAAACTTTTATTAATATCAAAAAAGATAACCTCACTGCGAGGAGTCATGATATCTCGAACCACACGATAGCGAAGATCAAGAGCATTGAGCGCTAATTTTTGTCCTAGAGGCGTAATCTCATCGGTCTTCGTGCTCTCTCCTAAAATGAGTCGTAGCTCCTCTTCGCTATGTACTAATTCAGTCTCATTAGCTGGCTCCAGACGAAAAACGTAGCGAAGCAATCCCGTGGAAGCACCATTGAGAAGATGAATGATAGGGCGAAAGATCGTATAAAAAAGCGCCAATGGTGGACCCAACCAAAGCATGATAGGAACTGGCTTGCGAATGGCCATTGTCTTAGGTGCTTGTTCTCCCAGGACAATATGCAGGGAAGTAATGAGCATGAAGGCCACGAAAAAAGAAACCGAGGTGATCAGTTTTTCTGATCCAATTCCGATGCAAAGAAAAAGTGGTGTCAGCAGTGAATTGAGAAAAGGCTCTCCAACCCAACCGAGCGCCAAGCTCGCCAGCGTAATGCCGAGCTGCGTGGCCGAGAGATAGGCATCGAGGTGCTGCGTGATATGACGAGCATGCTGAGCTCGATTACCTTTTTGATCGAGGAGCGCCTCGATTTGACTGGGGCGAATTTTGACAATGGCAAACTCACAAGCCACAAAGAACCCATTCAACAAAACAAGCCCAACAATCGCTGCTAGCTTAAAAAAAATAACGTCGCCGGAATCGAATTGAGGCTGGCCGATAGGCTCAAGGCTAGAAGCTAGAGGCTGGAAAAAAGTGATCATGCAAAAATAATCTTATCAACGATCATCACCTCAAAAACCAGCAAGAATGGCATGATAAGATTGAAAACGTGTTCAAAAGTCGCTGAGGTTGATGAAGGCCAAGGAGTCGACGGCGCACAGACCCAGAGTGTATATGAACATACTCGAGGAGTCGAGCACCGGCGCGACGCAGGCCTTCGCTACCTCAGTAGACTTTGGGACACGTTTACCAGCTCGACTTAGTCACGCCCGGGATCAGACCATTTGTGGCCATTTCGCGGAAGGTGATACGAGAAAGCTGGAAGCGGCGCAAGAAAGCGCGGCGGCGGCCGGTCAATTTGCAGCGATTGACAAGGCGCACAGGGCTAGCATCACGAGGAAGCTGGCTGAGGCCAATGTAATCTTTTTTTGCTTTGAGTTCAGCGCGTAGCTCGGCCCACTTCGCAACGGTTGCCCGTTTGCGTTTGTCGCGTTCGATCCAGGAAGTTTTTGCCATAAGGGGGAAAAATGTAGCGACAAAATTTTCTTTTGGCAAGAAAAATTTTCAGAAGAGAATTTACAGCGATGGAAGCGATGGAAGGGATAGAAGTAGTTTTAAAACTGCGAACCACGCAAACCAACACGAAAAGATTTTTTAAATTTTAGCGACTTTTAGCGATTTTAGTGGTTAATCTTTTTGTCTTTATCCCTTCCATCGCTTCCATCCCTGTGAATAAACCGACCCGTCTCATCATTTCCGAAAGCGAACGCGGAGCTGACATGTTCTATGCCACGCGTTTCCGCGCTCCTGATCCTTTTGTTTATCTAGAACACCGAGGAAAAAAAAGTCTTTTGTTGAGTGATTTGGAAATCGATCGCGGGCGATGCGAAGCAGGGGTCGATGCTGTTTTTTCTTTTAGTGATCTTCAAAACGACTTGAAGCGACGCCTTCAGCGCACTCCCTGCTCGGAAGAAGTGATTGCTTTTTTTATCAAACAGCAAGGAGCTCGCTCTGTATCGGTGCCTCGCGATTTTTCCTTAGGCATGGCTTGTGATTTAAAAAAATGTGGCGTTACGACCACGCCAGTGAAAGCCGATTTTTTTCCGGAGCGAGCTATCAAAACAAAAAGCGAACTCCAATCGCTAAAACAAGCCTTAAAAATCACAGAGGCAGGACTCTCTCGGGCTCATGAAATTTTAAAAGCTTCCACAATTAAAAAAAATCGACGTCTCGAATGGGCACAACAACCTCTTACTTCCAAGCTCTTGCGGCGTGAGATTGAAATAGCGATCGTCCGTGCCGGCGGCATTCCGGCTGGAGACTCGATCATTGCTGGTGGCCAGCAGGCCTGCGATCCCCATGAGCGAGGGCATGGACCTCTCCGAGCCAACGAGTTGATTGTGATCGATCTTTTTCCTCGCGATGGAAAGAGCGGCTACTACGGCGATCTCACGCGGACGGTTGTTCGTGGCAAAGCCTCTTCAGCGCAGCGTCATCTTTGGGAGACCTGCCTCGCCGGACAAGAGCAAGTTTTAAAAAGCCTCAAGCCTGGAGCCTCCGGAAAAAAAATCCACGGGTCGTTGCAAGATTTTTTTACGAGAGAAGGTTATCCCACCGAGCAAAAGAAGGGTCGCTGGAGCGGCTTCTTTCATGGCACGGGCCACGGCCTCGGCTTGGAAATTCACGATGAACCTCGTTTTGGAAAAACCATTTTAAAATCGGGTCATGTTTTCACCATCGAGCCAGGCCTCTACATTCCTGGCCTCGGCGGCGTCCGCCATGAAGATGTCGTGGTGATTACCGAAAAAGGTTATCGCCTGCTGAGCAAGTTTCCAAAAATGTTGGAAGTTTGAAAAAGAGAATGGCCACAAAGAAAGATTTAAACCGCTAAATTCGCGAATCTCCGCGAAAAAGAATTTGTTTTAGCGCTATTTCGCGAATTTCGCGGTTTAATTTTTCCTGTGAGTTGATTTTTTCTCGTCCATCGCGCATTGTATTACCATGAACTTTTCGAATTATTTTCTGCTCATTGGAGTTCCTTTGGTTTTTGGACTCTGGGCGCAATATCGCGTCTCTTCGACATTTAAACGTTATAAAAAAGTAGCCACCACATCCGGATTAACAGGCGCTCAAGCAGCGCAGCAAATTTTAAGCGCCTCCGAGATCCACGATGTTTCGATTGCCGCCATCGATAGCATGCTGGGAGACCATTACGACCCTTCCAAGAAATGCCTGAATCTCTCGAGTGATGTTTTTTATGGAAATTCCGTCTCTGCCGTCGGCGTAGCCGCTCATGAATGTGGGCATGCCATTCAGCATAAGCTCCACTACTCACCGTTGCAGTGGCGCACCGCCATTGTCCCCGCCACTCAGTTTTCTTCTCAACTACTTCCATTCGTCCTGCTCGGAGGTTTCTTTTTTCACATGACGAACCTCATCACCTTTGGTATCGCCTGCTATGCTGTGCTGATGGTTTTTCAATTGATCACCTTGCCTGTTGAGTTTGACGCCTCAGCACGCGCCAAAGTCATCCTGCAAAAAATGGGAATCATTCAATCGCCCGCTGAAATCGCAGGAGTCAACGCCGTGCTCAATGCCGCTGCATTGACCTACATCGCAGCTTTTGTCGCCGCTGTGGGCAACATGATCTATCTCCTCATGGTGCGGCGAGACAGTCGGTGAAACAAAAAGTTGAACGCTGCTAAACCAGCTGTTGAAACGTTGCTTCTTTCACAAATTAAATTTTCTTCTTAAAAAACTTTTCTGAATAGTAACTAGCAACCTATGAACCCTACTTCTTCCCCTCCCGTCACCCTGACCATCGCTGGCTCTGATTGCTCGAGTGGCGCTGGCATCCAAGCGGACCTGAAAACATTTGGTGCTTTTGGCTGTTATGCTTTGACCGTGGTTACATGTGTGGTCGCTGAAGTCCCTGGCAAAGTCCTTTCGATTCAGCCGATTGATCTCCCTATCATTCGCGATCAGTTGTTAACGCTGCTTGAATCCTTTCCGATCGCTGCAATTAAAACAGGCATGCTCTTTTCAACGCCGATTATCGAAATGGTTGCTGAAATTTTGAGCGCCCTAAAAAATCCGCCTCCTCTCATCGTCGATCCAGTGATGGTTGCAAGCTCGGGAGATCCGTTGTTAGAACCTGATGCCTTGATTGCCTATCGAGAAAAACTTTTTCCTATCGCTAGCCTCATCACTCCTAATTTAGATGAACTGATCTTGCTGACAAAAAGCAGCAGCCAGCTCCGTTCCTTAAAAGCGATGCACACTGCTGGAAAAAAACTCCTCACCGAACTCAACGTTCCTCTCCTACTCAAAGGAGGTCACCTGCAGAGCGAGGTGGCCACTGATATTTTGCTGATGCCTGATGGCACCGAACAGACTTTCACCGCCCCTTTCTATCAAAATCGTGAGACGCATGGCACAGGCTGCACCTATTCCGCAGCCATCGCTGCTGGGTTGGCGTGCGAAGCTTCTTTGATTGATGCGGTGAGCGAAGCCAAAAAATTTATTACTCATGCGATTGCTCACGGCTTTCAATGGAAAAAAGTTGGGGCGTTGAATCAGCTAACATCACCTTAGGTTGAAATTTTTTGGAAAGCGACTTGCTCTTCCTCGTGGTCTCTCTTAAACTAATCAGCTGAACTATTGTTGTTCAAACGGCTAGGTAGCTCAGTCGGTAGAGCAGAGGACTGAAAATCCTCGTGTCGGGGGTTCGATTCCCTCCCTAGCCACCTTTCTGCTTCGCTGGAGTTTGCGTTTGACAATTCTCTATGTTCTCTTTTTTAAATGACTATTCCGAAGGTGCTCATCCTCGGATCTTAGCTGCCCTCCAAGAAACGAACCTCCAGCAAGAACCTGGATATGGTCTTGATTCTTTTTCTCAAGCAGCAGCCGATCTCCTGCGAGATGTGATCAAGCAGCCAAAAGCAGCAATCCATTTTGTTTCTACGGGAACTCAGGCCAACCTCATCACTCTCTCTTCTTTTTTAAAATCATATGAATCGATCATTGCTGCGGAGCATGGTCATATTTCTGTTCATGAAACAGGGGCTCTGGAGGCAGCAGGACATAAAGTGCATGCATTGCCGAGTCAGGCTGGGAAGCTAGATCCTGAGAGCATTTGCGACCTGATGGCTTTTCACAAAGATGAGCACTCCGTTCGCCCGAGAGTCCTCTATATTTCTCAAGCAACCGAAGTGGGAACAATCTACAACAAGCAGGAGCTTCAAGCGCTTCGTGCCGTGTGTAATGCACATCAACTCTATTTTTTCCTGGATGGGGCGCGTCTCGGCAATGCAGTGGTGGCGGAAGGGAATGATGCTGACCTCGTTGACATCGCCGGTCTTTGCGATGCCTTCTACATCGGCGGCACTAAAAATGGAGCGCTCCTCGGAGAAGCTGTTGTGATCGTCAATCCAGCGTTACAAGATTCCTTTCGCTATCATCTCAAGCAACGCGGCGCGCTCATGGCCAAAGGAAGAGTCATCGCTGTTCAATTTAGAGAACTTTTCCGCGATGGACTCTATTTTGAAAATGCACGTCATGCCAATGCGATGGCACAAAAATTAGCTCATGGCATTCAAGCGCACGGTTACGCTTTTGCTCAAGAGCCACAGACAAACCAGCTCTTTCCGATTTTTCCTGGCATCGTGATTGAAAAATTAAAAAAAGATTATGAATCGCCGTTTCAAAAGTGAAGTGCAACACTCTGCTCTGAAAAGCTAGCATTATGGGTTACTCAAAGGTGTGTTACTTTTTGTTAGGTTAGACTTGAGGGTAGGAACAGGAAAGCGAGCAGGCAAGGAAGAATTAGATGGC
>JAPLTJ010000007.1 GCA_026398175.1 Verrucomicrobiia bacterium
AATTAATCATGCTTTACCAGATCAGGAACGTAGCAGCTTGTCGCTGACTACGGTTCCATTCTGGTAAAACGCCGATTTACTGCACTAAAAAGTGCTGAATTTTAATTGTCGTCAGTGGGTAATTCTAATTGTCGTCGGGCAATAAGTTTAGAATTAATGAGTTGTATTGTTTTTTTATCGGTGATTCTTTCTCAACTTCTTAAAAATTTTTCATTTCTTAATTTCAATAAGGTGGATCATACCCCAAATTTTTTTTTCCTGACATTGCTTCTCCTGCTCGCTTGCGCAGTAAGTTTTTTGATTGTTATGATTCTATCAGTTGGATCAGGACAAATAAGCATAATTTTTCCAAGACGATATGGGTATGTTTCTTATACATTATTAATAATGTTCTTAGCTTCTTTTTTTGCTGAACCAAGGGTGCGGCAATATATAGGAATTTTTTCTTCTGTTGTTTTTAGTCTCGCCGTTCTTGGGTTTTGGCTGCAGCTTCAACTAATATGCCTTCCTGCGATAAGGCAACAAGACCAAAAAATGTGGAATCAAATCAGTATTAAATCTATCGGGATATCAGAACCAAGCATTTTATTTATTAATGCATATAATAGTCCTGATTTACCTAACTTTCAGATAGGATATGGGACTCCTGTTTTACGTGGATTAGAATTTCCACAAATTTTTGAGTCCTCTTTGTCGTGTTATTGGCAAGCGTCTCAATATGCTAGATTTATTCTTGGCTTCAAGCATTCGTCCTACCGGTATACTATTTTAGATTCTAATAAACTTAGAGTATTTGGAAATGGAATTTATGCCCCAGAATTTATTGATATAAATAATGAATCGCTTATTATTGTGACGGATGAACAGAAACCTTCTTCTTGGAATAGAGATTTCAAATCTGCTCGGATTTATAAAGGTTTTAAAGCTTATCAAGATTCTCTGGACGCCAATTCTAGAGAAATAAAACACAATCAGTAAATTAACACGGTGGTAAAAAATAAAATAAAATATCTTGTTCTAGGAGCAGGTCCAAGCGGATTGACTTTTGCTCATTCTCTCCTTGATCAGGGTATTTCAAAAAATGAAATTCTTGTTCTTGAAGCAAATGCTGAAGCAGGGGGGTTATGTAGATCGAGCATCATTGATGGTGCTCCTCTTGATATTGGTGGCGGTCATTTTTTAGATGTTAGAAAAAAAGAAGTTCTAGATTTTTTATTTCGCTTCCTGCCTCGAGAAGAATGGAATAGCTATAATCGTATAGCTAAGATTATTCTTAGGGGCCAAGAAATTGATCATCCTCTAGAAGGGAATCTGTGGCAGTTTTCTAAAGAAGATCAGCTTAATTACTTGGAATCCATTGCCCAGACAGGAAGTGTTCGAGGAGAGACGATGCCTGAATCTTTTATTGAATGGATTCGATGGAAGTTAGGAGAATGCATCGCTAATGATTACATGCTCCCCTATAACCGCAAAATCTGGTCTATGGATTTGAATTTGCTCGGAACTTATTGGCTTTATAAACTTCCAGCTGTTTCTTTTCGTGAAACGCTCAGAAGTTGTCTTGAAGGCAAGGCTAGTGGCACTCTTCCTGCCCATGGTACTTTTCTTTATCCTAAACATTATGGCTATGGAGAAGTATGGAAAAGAATGGGAAAAGCTTTGGGGAGTCAGCTTATAACAAATTGCCCTGTAAGAACTATTGATCTTTCTACACAAACAATCAACGGGATATATCAAGCTGATACAATTATAAATTCAATTCCATGGACTCATTGGTTAGAAATGACATCTAACTTGCCTGAAATCATTAGAGAGAATATTAAGAAATTGGTGAATATTTCTATTGATGTGGATTATCAGCAAAACACGTTACAAACAAAAGCACATTGGATCTATGAGCCGTGTGGAAAAAATTCTTATCATAGAATGTTAATACGGTCTAATTTTTGTCCTGGCTCTCGCGGGTATTGGACAGAATGTAATGCAATGCGCTCCTTGCCAACAAATGGGTTTCGACATCATAACGAATATGCTTATCCCGTAAACACACTTGAAAAACCAAAAGCTATAAACATTATTCTTGAATGGGCTAAGAAAAATAAAATTTATGGATTAGGAAGATGGGGTAAATGGGAACATATGAATAGTGATGTCGCAGTTGCAGAGGCTTTAATGATGGCGCGAACACTCACGTCAGAAAGTATAATGCCATGAAAATAAGCCTTTGCCTACTCGTGTGGAATGAGGTTAACGGTTGCAAAATAGACGTCCCTAACTTGCCTAGAGAAGAATTCCACGAGATTTATGCGATCGATGGTGGCAGTACAGATGGCACGGTCGAATATTTAGAATCCCAAGGGATACCAGTCTATCAGCAACCCAAAAAAGGGCTCAATAATGGATATCGGTATGCACAGGAGAAGGCAACAGGAGAAGCAGTAGTAGTCTTTTTTCCAAAAGGAACTATTCCTCCAAAAGATCTCTTGAAGTTTAAAGAGCATTTTAAAAAAGGTTTTGAATTTGTTGTTGCAAGTCGTCAAATTAGGGGTTCTCAAAATGAAGAAGACTGTAAAAGATTGCGTTTTCGAAAATGGGCTGTTTTAGCATTAGGAGCTTTTTCTGCATTAATGTGGAAAAAAGAAGGATATTGGGTGCGTGATGTACTTCATGGTGTTAAAGGATGGAAAAAAACTTCTTTTGAGAAAATGGCTATTCTTGATCATGGATTGTCTATTGATATAGAAATGGTTGTACGGTCGTATAAACTAAAAATTCCAAGAATAGAGTTTCCGACCACAGAGGTGGCGCGTGTTTACGGAGAGACAAATTTCAAAATATGGCCGACTGGGCAGAAATTAGCTTCTTATTTATGGTTTGAGTTGCGGCGAAAAGATTAAATATTTTTAAAAATTACCCAAGTCCAGTAAAGAGGCATTATATTTTTGTTGGCCCTCTTTAAATTCTAGCAATTTTTGTTGGTATTCTGGATTCAAGCTATTAAATTGATCTATCGTATTTGATGAATAAGTAATAAGATGAATTTGTTCTTGGCTTCCTGGAGTCGTTGTTTCGTAGTCAGTGACATAGAGCCAAGTTGAATAGGCATAGTTTCCTAAAATATCACCAAAGGAACCCTCCAGTTCAAAAAATGGGTAAGCAATTTGAATGTATGTTTGAATGGCTTGGTTGTACTGATTAATTGTTTGGTCATACTGATCTTCTATATGCCCCGCCTGATAGCAGGCTTCTAGATAATGAGATTGAGCAACTGAATAATCTTGTTCTGCTTGATCGCGTTGATTTTTATCTTCATGAATTCTTTTGTCAACGGAGGCAAGGTGATCTGCCCATAGTGCTCCGGCTTGAGAGTAGAGATCATTGAATTTAGGCTGAAGCTTCAAAAACGCAGGATCTTCTTTTCCTTTTTGTTGATAGGCCGCTAAATATTGGTTGCAGATTGGAATAAGTTTACTATAAATCCCTGCATGCTTATCCTGGACTTCCTTATAGGAAACATAGCCTGCCAGATATTGATTATTAGCCTCGTGATATTTATTATTTGCTTCTACGTACGCTGCGCGTGCTGCAAGAAATTCTTTGGTGTTTGGTTGAAGATCAGAAGGTGCAATTGAATCAACGATGCAAGGAGATGGTAAGGCTATGAGACTAGGCGTTGGTTTTGGCTTTGGAGTTGGTTCTGGCTTTGGAGTTGGTGAAGGTTCTGGAGTCGGCGTTGGCTCTGGTATCGGTTCTGGAGTTGGGTCAACAATAGGGGCTGTTGGTCCGATTGGAATTGAGTTTGCTTTTTCTGGCGCAACCGCCACCACCCTAAATCCCACATGCTCATCGGCCTGATCTGGAGTTTGGACGCGGAAAGAAGTTGAGGCTGCATAATAAAACGGATCCCAGATGTTGGTGTTGTGGTCCCAATAATCCCAGTCGGCCCCTCGTACTAAGAGAAATGATCCAGAACTGTCGGTCGTGCTGGTCCATTGAGCGACATTGCTTCCGTCGTCATCTGTTCCGTAGAAGCCCGAAGAATGAGGGTTACAGCCGTCGTAAGTCGTGTTAGGAAAAGTGGCGAGGTGGATGGTGTTGCCGACATTTTGTAAAAAATTGAGACCGTTCGTTCCTTGCGAGCGCAAGCCAACATTGACATTGTGAGTTCCGTTGGGATCCATCGAGTGACTTGTAGGCAGCGTGTCTGTTTGCGTTGGATATTTGTAAAAACCAGCGTTGAGGCTGCCTCCTTTGTAGTAGGTCACTTTGTGATATTCATCATTCGTCGGCAATCGGAATGTCGCTGTTTTTTCTGCAACAGCAATGGAAGCTGTCGATGAGATGAGGTCGTACGTTCCTGTTTCTGTGATGCCAGCAATTTCAGTGCCACTTGGTTTTCCATTTTCGAGCCAGTTGCAATAACGTTGAGCGTTTTTATAGCTAATAAAAATAATGGGATAACGGCTTGCGACCGCTCTTGCCTGATAATGAAAATTTCCCTCAGCGTCAGGCCCGAGGCGCTGAATCAATTGCCAGCGATCGCTCCACATTCTCGCGTCGTAAAGATGGAGCGGATCTTTTGTAGCCACGGCATTAAGAAAAATGGCATACTCTCCCACAGTAACATCATTTTTTCCGATCCAAAATTCATGCGAAACCGAGCCCCATCCGTAAGCGATTGGATCGCCCTGGTTGCCAGCATCTGCGACTTGAACAGGATTGATGGCATTCATCTCTGCAGGAGTCGCAAAGAGGGATGCGTTTTGAAAAAGCAGGAAGACTCCCAGCAGGGCGCAGAAAAGAGAGGATAAAATTTTATCCAGATGATCTTGGATGGGGGAGGGGGACTTCATGAACAAGCGGCGCGAAATGATAGCGCATCGCTACGGAAAAGCAATCTTCTAACAACCTTTCTTGACATTGCTGCCACTTACAATCGAAAGTAAAAGGTTTGGTTGCGCGAAGTTTGCCGACGTAGCACAGTGGTAGTGCAGCTGATTCGTAATCAGCAGGTCAGGGGTTCGAATCCCCTCGTCGGCTCGCGCTCGATTAATCAATTTCCATTTTTATGAAAAAAGCACTCATTACTGGTATCACAGGACAAGATGGTTCCTATCTTGCGGAACTCCTCTTGGAGAAAGGCTATGAAGTTCACGGCGTGATTCGACGTTCTTCAACGTTCAACACGAGCCGCATTGAACATCTTTATCACGATCCTCACATCAATGGGACGAAACTCTTTTTGCACTATGGCGATCTTGCCGATTCGGTGCAGATGGTGAAGTTGCTTTACGAGTTGAAGCCTGATGAAATCTACAATCTGGGAGCGCAGAGTCATGTTCGTGTTTCCTTTGATATTCCTGAATACACCGGCGATGTGACGGGGCTCAGCACGGTTCGCTTGTTAGAAGCCATTCGCGAGGCGGGGCTCACACAAGACGTCCGTTTTTATCAAGCCTCTTCATCGGAAATGTTTGGGTTGGTGCAAGAAGTTCCGCAGCGCGAGACAACGCCGTTTCACCCGCGCTCGCCCTACGGATGTGCTAAGGTTTTTGCTTACTGGTTAACCGTGAATTATCGTGAAGCCTACAATCTGCATGCTTCCAACGGCATTTTATTCAATCACGAAAGCCCTCGTCGTGGTGAAACTTTTGTCACGCGCAAAATCACACGTGCAGCAACGCGGATCAAGATGGGTCTTCAAGATAAGCTCTTCCTCGGAAACCTTGATGCCAAGCGGGACTGGGGCTATGCCAAAGAATACGTGGAAGTGATGTGGCTGATGTTGCAGCAAGATAAGCCAGATGATTATGTCTGCGCGACGGGAGAGACGCACACGATCCGTGAGTTTTGTGAAGAGTGTTTTGGATTGCTCGATCTTGATTGGGAAAAATATGTTTCTTACGATGTCCGCTACGAGCGTCCTAGTGAAGTGGAGTTGCTCATTGGCGATCCTGCTAAACTCAAAAAACAGATTGGTTGGGAACCGAAAGTGAAATTCAAAGAGCTGGTGAAAATCATGACGGAGGCTGATTTGATCTTGGCCCAGCAAGAGTTAGCTCATCGGGAAATTGTGGAAAAAATTAAGGAACAGCAGCAGTAAAAAAAGAAAACGGTTCTTGATCTTACTCTCTTGATCAGCTAGTGCTTTTTTCATGATTGCAGACTATCCTAATCCAATGTTATTAGAAGATCCTAAAAGCGACGATACCGTCTATACAGCTTCATTAATAGCAGCTCTTAAAGAAGCTGACGCGTCTATAGATCGAGGAGAATTTGTAACTCTCGAAGAATTAGAAAAAGCGTATTACTCATGGTGTACAGAAAAAACAGAGCTTGATCTTGCTCTCCCAATCAGCTAGTTCTTTTTCCATGTCCATGATTGCTGACCATCCTACCTCAATATTAGAAGATTTGGTTGAAGATCCCGCAGAAATAAGTAAGCGTGATCCGGTTTATCGCGCTGCATTTATTGCAGCAGTAGAGGAAGGTTTGGCATCCCTTGAAAAAGGAGAATGTATCACTCTTGAGGAAATGGAAAAAGAATTCTATTCATGGTTTACCGAGTAGTTGTGTCCCCAAGAGCTCAGCGTGATTTAAGAGGTGTTCAACGTTATATCTCTTTCAATGCTCCTCAAGCAGCCCTGCGCTTGACTCAACGATTTTTTTCCAAACAAAAAATTCTTGAGCTTCATCCTGAGATAGGTCGCATGGTTCCTGAAATTCATAATCGCGCTGTACGAGAGCTTATTGTTGGCAATTATCGAGTGGTTTACAAAGTCGATCATTCAAAAAAAGAGATTGAAATAGTCCGCTACTGGCACGCTTCCCGAGGTATTCCTGATGTCCGCTACTAAAAATATTCTTTCTTCCCAACGCATCTACATCGCTGGCCATCGCGGGATGGTCGGCTCTGCGTTGGTGCGGGCTTTGCTGGCGCAAGGTTGTAAAAATCTGGTTTTGCGCACACGTCAAGAGCTCGATCTTTGCGATGCTGTTGCCGTACGAGCATTTTTTGAAAAAGAAAAACCAAGCGTTGTCATCGTTGCCGCAGCGCGCGTTGGTGGTATTCATGCTAACTCGACTTATCCTGCAGAGTTCATTCATGAGAATCTTGCCAGCGCTCATAACATTATTCATGAAGCATATCGGCATGGTGTGAAGCAGCTCCTTTTTTTAGGAAGCTCCTGCATCTATCCACGTGAAGCGCCACAGCCAATGAAGGAAGAGTGCCTCCTCTCGGGTCCCCTGGAATCAACAAATGAGGCCTATGCCATCGCAAAAATTGCAGGGCTAAAACTTTGTCAATTTTACCGTCAGCAGTATGGAGTTCTTTTTCATTCGGCGATGCCGACGAATCTCTACGGGCCTGGCGACAACTATCATTCGGAAAATTCCCACGTCCTCCCAGCCTTGCTACGGCGCTTTCATGAGGCGGTGCAAACGAAAGCTCCCTCCGTGACGCTTTGGGGCACAGGAAAAAGTCTTCGTGAATTTCTTCACGTTGACGATCTTGCTTCAGCGCTCTTGGCTGTGCTCGCTATGGAAACTCCTCCTGACTGGATCAACGCAGGGAGCGGAACGGATGTGACGATTAAGGAGCTTGCAGAACTCATCGCTTGCATCACTGGCTTCGAAGGCAAGTTGGAATGGGACACCACGCGTCCCGATGGGACACCGCGAAAGCTGATGGACAGTGGTAAACTCCTCGGAACAGGATGGCGGCCGAAGTTTAACTTGGAATCAGGCATCAGGCATGCCTATGCTGATTTTTTAAATTCTCTTCAAAAAGAAGAATTGAGAGAAATCTGAGCAATCAACAAAAAACTTTTATGAATCTTATCATCGTTGCTGATCGCGGTGGCCTCAAAGCCTTCAAAACTTCCAAAGAGCGGGATGAAAAATCCATCGAGCTGTTGGAGCAGTTTGTTATCGAAGAGATGCTCGGAGATTTTAGCGATAAAATGTCAGATGGTGCAGGCAACTTTCCCATCGATGGAACTGCAGGCAAGGGCCATGCTGCCTCAGAAAAAATGACCATCAAGACGGAGCATGAAAAAAGAGCTGTAAAAAAATTGATCAAGGATCTCGAAATCGTTTTGAAAAAGCATCAGCCTTCCGTATGGGATTTTTCCGCTTCCCCCGATATCAATGGTGCCATTTTGGATCATCTCGAGACCTCTTTAAAAACGCACTTGAGGCACAACCTCAAAAAAGATTTGATGAAGACGCCTCTCGGAGAAATGGTCAGTCATTTTGAGCATGCGTAAGTTCTAGAATCAAAGAGCGGGTGGTAAATTTTTTGATCAGAATAGCGCGAGAGCATTTTTAAAGATGCGTTAGCGAGGAAGATGAGCTATCTTTCTTTCTTTTATGTTAACTCATCTCTTTTCCATCATTGGTATTTCTCTCGAAGTCATCTTGCTCTTCAATCTCATGATTGTGGTGCATGAGCTAGGGCACTTTCTTGCAGCTCGTGCTTGTGGTCTCGTTGTCGAAAAATTTGCTATTTGGTTTGGTAAACCACTTTGGTCAAAAAAAATTGATGGCGTGGAATATCGCTTGGGATGCATTCCCGCAGGTGGATTTGTGGCTATTCCCCAACTCGCGCCGATGGAGGCCTTGGAAGGAAAAACTGAAAACGATTATAAAGATCTTCCGCTAGCTTCGCCTCTCCATAAAATCATTGTGGCTGCAGCGGGGCCAGTTTTCAGTCTCTTGCTTGCTTTTGCTTTTGCCTGCATTGTCTGGAGAGTCGGTCGCCCTGTGAGCGAGGCAGAAAGGACCTCTGTGATTGGTTATGTTTTGCCTGAGGGACCAGCCGCCAAAGCGGGTTTGCAGCCTGGGGATAAAATTTTATCGGTGAATGGTCATCTTGTGACTCGCATCAATGGCATGGGACGTATGAGTGATAGCGTGGCTTGGAATGTGGCGACCAGTCAGGGGCCGGTCATTCCCATTCGATTTGAACGTGCAGGTGTGCAAAAAAGTGTGGAGGTTGAGCCTGTGGTTCAACCGCATACTGGCTGGGGAAGAAAAAATTTGAGGCAGATTCAACTCTTGCCGGCACAGACTCCAATGATCGCTCAAGTTGTGAAAGGAAGTCCTGCTGCAGAGTCTGGCTTGCAGTCGCACGATCTCATCATTGCTGCTAACAACGTAAAATTATTAAGTCTTCCTGCGTTAGCTGAAATTTTAAAAGCGACTCCTGGACAACCGGTCACGCTGACGGTTCATCGTGAAATCAATAGCGACACTTCCAAATTATTTAATGTGACACTGACTCCACAGATTCCTCTGGGAGAAAAAGAAGTGCGACTTGGCATTTATTGGGATCAGCGCGGGATGATGACCCTGGCTCACCCCTCTCCTGGAGCCCAGATTATGGCAAGCATCAGCACCATGTGGGAGACTATCTCTGCTGTTGCGACGCCCCATTCTGAGATTACGCTCCAACACCTCAGCGGTCCTGTCGGGATCATGCGCATTTATTACATGCTGTTTCAAAGTCCAATGGGATGGAGACTCGCCCTTTGGTTTAGCGTTGTCCTCAATGTGAATCTAGCATTGCTGAATCTCTTGCCTCTTCCTGTGCTCGACGGCGGACACATTTTGTTGGCGATCATCGAGAGTATCATCCGCAGGCCGCTGCAGCATCGCGTGCTGGAGTGGATTCAAAGTGGGTGTGCCGCTCTCCTTATTGGATTTATGATCTACGTCAGCTTCTTTGATGTGCTCGATCTTCCCTGGAGCCATCGAGAAAAAAACAGTGAAGCTGCAGCTACGATGAAGTTTGCTCCGAGCTCTGCAGCCCCTGCTCTTCGGTCCGAGAAGAAGTAAAATATTTTTTGACAAAGAGAACGTTTAAAGTACGTTTCTCTACCATGAAAAAGTTATTTGCTATTGTCTCGTTGTTAACGCTTGTTTTTGTAGGTAGACCTCTAATCGCTGCACCTGATTCTTCCGCTATTCGCATCACGAAGGCGCAAGCGAATGATGCTGCTCATCCCATTGAAGTGCTTCTCAACAATGACATCGAAATTTCTCTTAAAGGAATTGAGAGCAACTCGTCTGTCTATTGTAGCGGTGCAGGTTGCCAACATGGATATCGTTGGGAGTATGACAATAGTAGTGACGAAGATGGCGTATTCACAGTTACCTCGCTTCCTGTTGATACAATCCTCACTCCTTTTTCAGGTGAAAATAAATTCCATAATGGCTGGAATACAAAGCAAACTTCTTATCGCTGGAGCTTCATCCCTAAAAAAGCAGGACTCACGACGTTAACTTTCAAAAAATATTACTATTCCAATGCCACAGTTCGAAATAGAGATGGCTCCTTGCCTTGGAAGGATCCGCTAGAGACGATCCCGTTTACGATTAATGTTACTGATCATAGTGCGATTTCTGATGATGGTAAGATTATCCCCTGGCAAGGTGGTGCTACAGTAAATCAATAAAAGAAATTAAACTTGAATGACGAAACGAGAGAAGCATTGCTTCTCTCGTTTTTTCTTTTTTGGTTTTGCTTTGCGTTCTTTGTGATTAATTTCTTTTCATGCTTTATTGCAACAGCCTCTATCATTATCAGCGTCGACCTTCTCGTGTGGTGACGATTGGCTCCCTCAAAATCGGAGGCGCTCATCCCATTCGCGTGCAGTCGATGTTGACCTCTGACACCATGAACACAGAAAACTGTGTGCGTGAGACTTTGGAGCTGGTGGAAGCAGGATGTGAGATCGTTCGCATAACAGCGCCGACCGTTAAAGATGCTGCCAATTTAAAAAATATCAAAGCGGCATTGATTGCTGCTGGATGCGACGTGCCGCTAGTAGCTGATATTCATTTTAAGCCAGACGCAGCGATGGAGGCGGCGCTTTGGGTGGAAAAAGTGAGGATTAATCCTGGAAATTTTGCAGACTCAAAAAAATTTAATATTCGCGAATATAGCGATCTGGAGTACGAAGCAGAGCTAGAGCGAATTCGAGAGCGCTTCACGCCGCTGGTGGAGCGTTGCCAAGAACGAGGTGTCGCGATGCGCATCGGAACGAATCATGGCTCGTTGAGTGATCGCATTATGAATCGTTTTGGTGATTCGCCGTGCGGGATGGTGGAGAGTGCTTTAGAGTTCGCACGGATTGCGCGCGCCCTCGACTATCACAACTTTGTTTTTTCGATGAAGGCGTCCAATCCCAAGGTCATGATTGCAGCTTATCGGCTGCTCGTGGCTCGATTGAATGAGGAAGGCGTTGATTGGAATTATCCCATTCATCTTGGTGTGACCGAAGCTGGTGATGGCGAAGATGGGCGTATTAAAAGCGCGATTGGGATTGGGTCGTTGCTGGCTGATGGAATTGGGGACACGATTCGTGTTTCGTTGACGGAAGATAGTAAATATGAAATTCCGGTAGCACGGGACTTGTTGAAGCAAGTTCAATTAATAGTCAATGATTCGCAAAAAGAGGTCAGTCCCGTAATTCATCACTGCGTCGATGAATTAACTGGTGCTGACCCCTTTTTGGAATATCAACGCCGTGCCTCCGAGAAGCTGATGATAAAAGGATTGGGGGTCGGTGGTGATGCGCTTGTGCGTGTGGTAGTGACACGTGCTGCGCATGAAGCGGTGGCTCATAAATTGGAGCAGATGGGAGAGTATCAACCGGAACTCATTTTTGAAAATCTGCCGCTCCGAGAAATCGATCCGCGTTCTGATGAAGAGGTTGCCGTTTTAGAAAAAGAAAAAGCTCCGCAACTTGTGACCGTGCGTGATGGTATCGAGCTAGAACCGATTGCGGCTTTCCGCCTTCTTGCAGCACGGATTCCTGCACGGCATCCGATTTTGCTAAAAGATACGCTTAACAATAACAAAACTGATTCCTACACGGAAAATCTTTTGGCTTCTTCCACAATTTTAGGGTCACTTCTCTGCGATGGGATTGGTGATGCGATTCTCATCACGCGAGAAGCGGCTCCTAGAGCCTCGCTCCGCTTAGCTTATAATATTCTGCAAGCGGCAGGAGTGCGGATTTTTAAAACGGATTACGTGGCTTGTCCTTCCTGTGGAAGAACACTTTTTAATTTGCAAGAGACGACGGCTCGCATCAGAGCCGCCACCAATCATCTCAAGGGTGTGCGCATCGCGATCATGGGATGTATTGTCAATGGGCCTGGCGAAATGGCCGATGCTGACTTTGGTTATGTCGGGGGTGCTCCAGGGAAAATCAATCTCTACGTCGGCAAAAAAGCGGTGAAGTTTAACATTCCTCAAGCAGAGGCTGTGGATCGCCTTGTGGAGCTGATCAAGCAGCATGGCAAATGGTTTGATGTGTAGGTTGTTCTTGCCATGCGTAGATTAGAAGGGTTAATCTACGCAAAAAACGCGTTGATTAATATGTATATTTGGGAACGAAAAGATTGGCCGAAGTGGGAAGGCTCGGTAGAAACTTTTTCTGAACAGTTGCTAAAGATTCATCAGAAGCAATCAAAGCTGCTGGGAATGATGGAAGGGCTTGGCTTTACTTTACGTGAAGAAGCATGTGCTCAAGCATTGGCAGAAGAAGTTTTGAAGACGAGTGAAATTGAAGGAGAACATCTTGATCAGGCAACTGTTCGTTCTTCAGTTGCACGTCATCTTGGAATCGAGATAGGTGCTCTTGCTCCTTCCGATCGTTTTGTTGATGGTGTTGTTGAAATAATTTTAGATGCCACGACTCGCTACAAACAACCTCTAACAAAACAAAAACTTTTTCAATGGCATCGTTTGTTGTTTCCTACAGATAAAAAAAATTTTACAAAAATATGCATTGGTCAATGGCGTGATGATGCACAAGGGCCAATGCAGGTTGTATCAGGAGCAATCGGTCGTGAGCGAGTTCATTATGAGGCTCCGCCCGCAGAGCGTGTTGAGAAAGAGATGAAGCAATTTTTAAAATGGATGAAAGAGGAGAAATCGCTTGATCCTTTCTTGATGGCCGCACGTGCACATTTGTGGTTTACAACAATCCATCCTTTTGATGATGGAAATGGACGCATCGGTCGAGCCATTAGCGATATGATTTTAGCGCAGGCTGATCAAAGTGCCTGCCGCCAGGAAGACCTCGGTCAAAGTCATAATAAGCTGATGGATAAATAATCTTTTAAAAAAAGATAGACGTATTTCGATCGTTGTTGTAAAAAAGTTTGATGAATTTTACAAAAGATCTTCAAGAAGCAAATGTTTTAAATCG
>JAPLTJ010000179.1 GCA_026398175.1 Verrucomicrobiia bacterium
GCCATCTAATTCTTCCTTGCCTGCTCGCTTTCCTGTTCCTACCCTCAAGTCTAACCTAACAAAAAGTAACACACCTTTGAGTAACCCATAATGCTAGCTTTTCAGAGCAGAGTGTTGCACTTCACTTTTGAAACGGCGAAGTTTAAGGAAGAGAGCTTTTCTTTCTAATCCTTCCTCACTCTCTTCAACCCGATGCGTTGCGCAGCAGCCTCCACAAGCTCTGCCACACGGCGTTTGAGGCGATAGGCAAGAATAAAAAAGATTAACAAGAGTGCCGCGTACGAAGCCAAGTACCACGGTGTTCCAGCGGCACCGGTCACAAATTGATAGGTCAGGTAGCTCAGGACTAAAAGATTTACCAAAATCGTTGTCGCCACCATGCGCGTGGAGAGGCCAACGCGTGTGAGGCATTTGGGGCCGCCATGATATTCAGTTACGCTGCGCAACCGAATTCCCCACCAGAAGCTGCCGTAGATTTGGATGTCCCATTCTTTCCATCCGGTATCAAGCGAGTAACTCCATCCTTCATCTTCCAAAGCTGCAATGATGCCCTGGAGCAGCGTCTCACGTCCTTTGCCTTCCTCATTCCAAAAATTTAAGCGCGAGTTGCCTCGAATACGACTCGGTAAAAAATCTTTTTCTTTCGCGGAAATAACAGACTCGGGAGTCCGCTTGAATTTCAGCCAGGTGAAATAACGAGCCCAACCGCGGACGAGCGGCTGGCTGAGCGCTAAGAATGCCACGAGCAATCGAGCGCTAATCGTATCAAAGCGCGGCTCCAACTTGGCGTGAATCATGTACGAGAGAGAAACCAAGAGTGTTCCACCCAGCATAATGAACGAGACAATGCCGAGCGCAGGGAAGGGCCACGAAAGCAGGAAAATAAAGGCGGTGAGGGCGACCCACTCAATGCTGCTCAAGTAGGCTGCAAGCTCTGATTGAGCCGAAGGATAAATGCATTGGAAAAGACCTTCTCCAAAAATGCCATGATAGATGACAGGATGATTGATGAGCCAGGTGAAACGAGGGGCTCCATAGACTTGGCCTTTCCATTTTGCCGTGCCGGTTGGTCCAAAGAAAATGAGATGTTTAAAACGGAGCAACGATTCCGCTTCGCCATATCCCTCTTGCTGCTTGCGAAAAGCTTTGAGCGTGAAGCGACGATAATGCCAGACAATGGCTGCTGGGCTGAATGCGATGATCTGGCCATCTTGTTGAAGGCGCCAACAAAAATCGACATCATCTCCTGCTTTTCGATATTCCGGATCAAAACCTCCCGCGCGCTCGAAGGCCCAACGATGAAAAGCCATGTTGCATCCCGGAATATGCTCTGCGATCACATCGGTCAATAAGACATGACTTGGTCCACCGGGAGCAGCCGCCACGCAGGCTTGGTGCCAGTTTTCCGCAGGAGGAGAAATATTGGGCCCACCGACGCCAGCATAATTTCCAGAAAGCAATGTTCCAACCAAGTAAAAAAGCCAATCAGGATCAGCCATACAATCCGAATCGGTGTAGGCTAAAATTTCTCCCGTCGCTGCAGTAGCACCAACATTACGTGCGACGCTCAGACCATGATTTGTTTGAGTAATCGCTTTGACCCAAGGATGGTTTTTTAAAATTCCTTGCGTGTTGTCAGTCGAACCATCATCCACAACGATGACTTCGTAATCAGGATAATCAATTTTTTGGAGCGACTGCAAACAAGCTTCCAATGTTTGTCCTCCGTTGTAGCTGCAGACAATGACAGAGACCTTAGGTTGTTTTTCCAAGCGCACTTGATGGGTGATGGAACCTTCACTCGAAAAAAATCGTTCCGCCACTGTGAGCGCTTTTTTAGGTGTACGATCACGTCGTACTAATCCAAAATTCCAATCCAAAATTTCTTGTCCACCGCGATGCCATTCATCAGTCCACGCATAAAGGATAGTTCCAGCAAGGCCACCTCGGACAACTGATTCTAAATGCCATTCAATGAGTTCAGCCTGCTTCTCTTCCGAGTTGCGAATCGTATCCATTCCAAATTCTCCCATGATGAGAGGCTTGTCCTCAGCGAGATTTTGCAGTCTCGCTAAGTAACGTTCAAAATCATCACGACGTTCTAGATAAACATTGAATGTTAAAAAATCGACGTTCTGCGGCAAGAGATATTCTGTTGGAGGAAAACTCGCATACGAATAGAGGGCAAGCGGATCTTCTCGCCGAGCGATCGTAATGAGATGCTCTAAAAATTCCGTAACACGCTTGGCGCCAAGCCAGCGAACCATCGAAGAGGGGACTTCATTGCCAACCAGGTACCCAAAAATAGCAGGGTGACCTTGATTTGCTCGGACCGTTTTAATCACGGCCTCTTCCACAGTGGCACGGACTTTGCGGTCATTCAAAAACTCAACATGCTCCATCCACGGAATGCTCAAAAGAACTTTGAGTCCATGCTCGTGACAAAGATCCAGGAACCAGCGAGGAGGGGGCGTGTAGGGCCGAAGAAGATTGGCGCCCGTTTTAGCAATAGTGGCTAAGTCAATGGCGGCCTGCTCTGGCGTTCCGTACTGATGCCCTTCCGCATCAGGCGCGAAAGGGCCATAGGTCACACCTTTGAGAAAGAATTTTTTTTCTCCTTCAAAGAAAAATTTAGAGCGGACGGAGATTCGGTTAGGCATGGCGATAAAGAGAGGCTGTAGGCTGTAGACTGTAGGCTATAGAAAATTTAGTTCAAAACATAAACTAAAAAATTGTTTGAACTTATCGAGTGAAAATTTTGACTTTTTGCCAAAGGTTTTGCTTTGACCTATAGCCTACAGCCTGTGAAGTTTTTCTAAAACCTCCGCAACAACCTCCGCCGTTCTCCCAATCAGCTCCGGTGTATGCGCGAGGCTGATAAATCCTGCCTCAAACTGCGATGGCGCAAAGAAAACACCGCGCTCTAGGCAGCCCTGAAAAAATTTTCCAAACTCTTCTGTGCGGCATTTTTTGGCATCGGCTAAATTACGAATCGGACCTTCGTGAAAGAAGAGGCAGAACATCGAACCGATGCGATGAAAGTTGAATGGTTTGTTTTTAATGATCTCGCGAACTCCTTTTTCAAAAAGAGCACCGAGTTCTTCCAATTTTTTCCAGCCATCGATCCTCTCGAGTTCGCGCAGCTGAGCGAGGCCAGCGGCTAAGGCGAGGGGATTTCCCGAGAGCGTCCCAGCCTGATAGACAGGTCCTGTGGGAGCGAGTTGATCCATGATTTCTGCGCGGCCACCAAAAGCTCCAACGGGAAGTCCACCACCAATGACTTTGCCCAATGCCGTGAGATCGGGCTTGATACCACATCGTTCTTGAAAGCCGCCAGGTGCCAAACGAAAACCGGTCATCACTTCATCAAAAATGAGGAGCGCGCCATGCGCCGTACAAAGTTCTCGAAGCCCTTCCAAAAATCCTGGCTCTGGAATGTAGAGTCCAGCATTTCCTGGAACAGGTTCTACAATGATCGCCGCAATTTCAGAGCCACATTTTTCAAAAGCCTGCTCCACAGCAGCTAGATCGTTAAAAGGAAGCGTCATGGTCAAAGCAGCCAGAGCAGCTGGGACTCCCGCACTATCAGGACATCCGAAGGTAAGCGCTCCGCTCCCAGCTTTGACAAGAAGAGAATCGACATGACCATGATAGCAACCTTCAAACTTGATAATGCGATCTCGTCCTGTAGCGCCTCGCGCCAAACGGATGCACGACATCGTGGCCTCGGTACCACTGTTGACCATGCGCACTTTTTCCACCGAAGGAATCATGCGGCAGATTGTTTGAGCCATCTCCACTTCCAAAGAATGAGGCATTCCAAAACTCAAACCACGTCCGGCTGCCTCGCGCACCGCTTCCACGACAACAGCTGGCGCATGGCCTAAAATAGCGGGTCCCCAGGTTCCGACATAATCGATCAACTTTTTCTCATCAACCGTCGTCATCGTGGCTCCCTGAGCCGATTTAACAAAAAAGGGATTGCCTCCCACCGCACGAAAGGCTCGCACCGGAGAATTGACACCACCTGGAATCCAGCGCAATGCTTCGGACCATAAAGAAAAGCTGGAGGCTGGAGGGTGGAGGGTGGAGGAAGAAGAAGACATAAGAAACAATTAAACCGCGAAATACGCTAAATAACACGAAAAAGATTTTCAATCTTTTGATTTACTTCTTCAACCACTCTGCGTAAACATCATTGACCTTCAACCTTAAAATCAAACTATGAAACTAAGAACTAACTTTTTTCTTCTTGTGCGCGTGATCTTTCTTCTCATGAGTGCTCCTTCCATCATCTCAGGCACGTCAGCCGTTGCAGCAACCATTGCTTCAACTTCAGTAGCCGTGGCTCAGAGTGATATTGCGCAAAATTCCATCACGGTTAATAGCTATTTAGGGATGCTTCAATCTCTAACCCTCGAGAATCAGGATCAAGTGTTTTATGATGCCGCTTCCATGTCCGATCAGATTCTTTGCAATGTCGATGAGCAAGGAAATCGCAGTTATGAAGCCGTAGCAAACAAAGGTGAGGAGACCATGGAAAACCTCACCACCGCTGATACTACTTGTTATCAGGCGTGGTTAGAGAATGAGTCGCCCGTAATGCAAGGGGGTGCTTATAAAGTTGCTTTACGCGATAAATCTGAACAGAGCACTTCCTCTTATCATGGGGTAGGCCACAAGACCATCACCGATCCTACTACCGTAGCCCTTCTTTTTACTCCTGATCAAATAAATTTACTCCTGATCAAATAAACCAAGTTAATCAAGTCGATCCGACTCTTCCGATGCTTGGTAATAGTCTTGATCAACAGGCTATTGTCACCGCTATTATTGCTTACTTGGCATCATTAGGTTTTGGTGCCTCAGCTAGTACGATCAGCACGGTTGCAGCTGTTACTAAATATGGAGCGGGTGCTTTACTTGCTATTGCTGCTATTCCCATCATTTCAGAATTCATTGGGCATGCCATCGAAGGATGTGTTAGAGCTAACCTTGCTAAAGAAGGGGTCGATGGAAAGAATGAAGTTCTTATGCTCAACAAGAAAGAAAAATTGAATGAAGAAATTGCGACGGCCTCGAAAAAAATCGCAGATGCAAATCATGAATCAACACCAATGGTCTATGGTTATATGTCCCCGACTGCTGAAGCATTCGGCCGCTTTGCAACCAACTGGAGAAATGGTTGGGCTCCGATCTTTAATATGTTTGGGTGTAACATCTCTACTGATGAAATCCATATTTCCGCTGCTGAAATGCAGGGTACTGAAGTGCAAAATTTATTAGCCAAAGGAAAAGCAGACGCAGAGAAAATAACAAGTTTTATTTCTCAACTGCAATCACAAGC
>JAPLTJ010000109.1 GCA_026398175.1 Verrucomicrobiia bacterium
AACTTCCAGTAGAAATATGAACAATCCTAATTCAAAGAAAGCTTCCAACAAAAAAATTAAATTTTAAAACAATTTAAAAGGCGATAATTTACTATTTTTTAAGAAAAATAGGAAATTCGTGTTTTTCGGACAGGCCCTATGTAAGGAGGTTGATTTAAAAATGGTTGTTGTAAGGCCGCGGCTAACCTGAACGGTTAGTGAGGCATTAGAACGAACATTTTGAAACAAGCTATATTGCGTAAATTTTTTTATTTTCATTCACGTTTTTAGGTTTAATGCTCTAGCTCAAAAAACTACTATAGGGCCATGCGGATGCAATCATTTGATGAAGGGTGAACTTCCATCAGCACAATGTCGCATCAAAAAGATTTCTTTCGCAACAAGGTTCTATGTTTTTTCGAATCACTGACGCGCTGTGCTCGATAGATCCCTTGGCGGCTGCTGCAAAAATAGGCAGCGAAACAGACAATTCCCATCTCGAGTAGATGCCCTGCTCCAAAAAGTTCTGCTCCCATGATCGTGCAGGCCAAAGGCGTGTTGGAAGCTCCGGCAAAGAGGGCCACAAATCCGAGCGCTGTAAAAAGATCCGAGGGGCCTCCAAGCAACGTGGCAAGGAGGTTTCCAAGAGCCGCTCCGATAAAGAAGAGCGGCGTGACTTCGCCTCCTTTAAAACCGGAAGCCAGCGTGATCGCTGTAAAAAGAAGTTTCCATGCCAAAGCGCCTCCAGTTGCATTGACCCCTCGAAAGAGCGTGGCGATCGTTATGTCGTGAGGATTTGGCGACCATTCTCCTAGCCCGATGTAGGACCTTGTTCCCAGCAAGAGCACAAGACCGATGATCATCGTCCCTCCTAACAACGGCCACACGGGAGCATAGGGTGTGATTTTTTTAAAACTGTGCCGCAAGAAATGTTCTGTTTTTACAAAAAGTCTGCCAGCCAATCCTGCCGCAATACCGATGAGAGCAATCTTCAAGAGCAAGAGAAAATCAAAGCGCACCGAGAATCCTGTTACTTGCCAGGTCTCTTCGTGCAGTTGATAGATCATGTGCTTGACTCCCCAAGCATGGCAGAAAAAATTCCCGAGTGCAGCTGCTACGAGCGCCGGCAAAAGAGCTTCGTAATAAAGATGCCCCACCATCAAAACTTCTAACGCAAAAACAGCGCCAGCAAGAGGCGTTCCAAAAACAGCTCCAAAGCCAGCTGCCACGCCACTCAAGAGCAGGATCCTCATTTCTTCGGGACGCAAACGTAACATGCGTCCCCAAGTGCTAGCCATACTCCCTCCCATCTGCACGGCCGTTCCTTCACGCCCCACAGAACCACCAAAGAGATGCGTCACCAGCGTTGCCAATAAAATGAGTGGCGCCATCCGTCGCGGCACGCCTCCTCCCAATTTATGAATCTGCTCGAGGATGAGATTGTTACCCCCTTCAGATATCTTTCCAAAATGATGATAAACAAGTCCAATGCCGAGCCCCGCTAGCGGCAGTAAAAACAGCAGCCACGGATGATCAAATCGACATTGCGTGACAACATTTAAACTCCAGAGAAAAAAAGCACACGCCGATCCAATAGCTGCAGAGATCGGAACGAGGATTGCAAGCCAGCGGGCGCAAGAACGGAGCAAGGTTAAACTTCGGTGAAACAAGGTAGAAAAGGAAAAGTGATGTTACCAAACTATCACAAAAAAGAAAAAAGACAAATTAGTGGATTTCAATGTTTCCCGAAAAAAAATATTGTTTTCTCATCATGGACGAAATTAGAAACCTCATCGCTCGCTTTGCCAATAGCTTTGACCTCAAAGATTGGAAAGGGATGCAGTCGCTATTGATGGACAACGTAAATTGTGATTACACCAGTTTACGAAAAACAAAAACCACTCTCACTGCGGAAGAGTATGTTCAGCAAAGAATCAATGCTCTCGAAAAACTCCAGACGCAACATCTCTTTTCCAATTTAGAAATCTCCATCTCAGGCGATCAAGCGACCTGTCGCTGCTCCTCCCTCATCTTGCGGCGATTGCAGAGTGATTTTTTCAATACCCATGCTTTTTATGAATTCACGTTGTTTTATAAAAACGATCAATGGCTGATTGGAAAAATTAAACAAGAGGTCCTCTGGAATGAGGGCAACCCCAAGATTCATGCTGGAGTTGTAACAACATAGACATGGGGGTCACATAGGGGTCAGTCCGTCATATTGTCACATTTGGTATCGCGGCTGAATTTTAAAACTAATGGACTGGTGACAAATGTGACAATATGACGGACTGACCCCTAAGCGACCTAAGCTATTAACCTAAAAACATGTCTTACTGCAGCTTCATCACAACAATTACAGACCCAAAAAAAGAGTGCCATCGGAAATATCACGATACGCAGTATGGTTTTCCACTGCATGATGATAACGAGCTCTTCGGCAGGCTGATTTTAGAAATCAACCAAGCCGGCCTCAGTTGGGAAACGATTCTAAAAAAAGAGGCTAACTTTCGAGAGGCCTATGACAATTTCAATATCAAAAAAATAGCAGCCTACGGCGAAGCTGATAGAAAGAGGCTTCTAGGTGATGCTGGAATTATCCGCAATCGTTTGAAAATCAATGCTGCCATCGAAAATGCAAAGACCATCCTGCAACTTCAAAAAGAATATGGTTCTTTTGCAGAGTGGCTTCGCTCTCATCACCCCAAGCCAAAAGAAGAATGGGTAAAGCTTTTTAAAAAGACATTCCGCTTTACCGGCGGCGAAATTGTAGGCGAATTTTTGATGAGCATCGGCTACCTTCCTGGAGCACACGTGCCCGAGTGCCCCATTTATAAAAAAGCACTCATTGCTGCTTCTGTTGCCACAAATGATTTACCCAGTGTTCACTTGCTCTCTTCGAAGTTAACACCCTCATAAAATATGATGAAAATTGGAAGGCGTGTTTCCAATTTTCATGCTGGTAAATTCACACTTGAAGTGCAACAGTTGGTTAGAAGAGATTTCTGCTGGGTCCTCGCCTGCGCGAGGATGACATCGGGGGTGTAGCGACGATCACTCTGAAAATCCAACATTTTATTTTTCTGCGTTAAAACAGAAATGGGATTAATTGATGACAGGTCCTATTCTTTCTCATTTAAAAAAAATTCTTATTCTTCACCGCCATGGAATTTCCTACACATCTCAGCGAAAATAGCAGTGGAAATTTAGAGCAGCCAGAATTGAGGCCTCAGGGGCAAACAAACAAACGAACTCTTTCCGGTGCTTCTGAATTCCCTGAAAAGCTGCAATCATTAAAATTAAGAAAGGCGAATGATAGTCGTTCTTCTTTGTCATCAAGTAATTTCACTAGCTCAGGAACAGATCTGCCAAGCATCTCATCCGGAGGAGAAATAGATCAGCTTCTTGTCGCCTATTTGCATCCATCTAGTGAGACAACATCTTCCCCTGTTATATTGCAATCAAGCTCCCCCTCTTGTTCTTCGACGGCAGGGACGGAAAACACGGAAGTCGTCAAAGATTCCGATACGGATACTGAGCCAGAAGGAGAACAAGATATTTCTCTCGATCATTCTTCGCCAACAACCGAAGAGAGTGTTGAGGAAAATCTCCCCGACTGGGCTCTCCAAGAGCCAGAAGACATCACTCATCTCAAAGGCCATGATGATGTTTTAGCGAGCAAAGGAATTGAGCGAGCTCCCCATTTTTTTGGCAAAGGAGCTTTTGGAAGAGTTTACGATGCCACCATCAAAGGCGATCCAAAAAGTTACCTCTATAAACATTATCTAAAACCTGTTTCTTTTGAAAAAGGAGAAGGCAAATTCTGGCGACAAAGTGATTTTGCAGCTGCTCGCTTGCACGACATTCCTCATTTGGTAAAGCCTCTCTTTTTTATTGTTCTTGTCAAAGGCGCCGATGGTTCTCAAAAAAAGATCTTTCTTCCTGAAAGCAAGGTTCAACAATTTGGGAAATCGCTACCTCCGGGAAGTAACGTCTTCCTGCAAGGACAATTTATGGAAAAAGTCCCTGGCCGCCCGCTTCAAGCCTTGAGAGAAGAAGGTCTCACCCCATTCACTCCTGACAGGCCTCATTTTCGTAATATTGCTATAGCACTGCATCGTTTTTTAACAGCCTCTCGGCCTCATAATTTCATGCATCGCGATCTAAGCCTCAACAATATTATTTATGATAGAATGGGAACCAAAAAAGTGAGCATTATCGATATTGGCCAGGGCGTGCGCTTGAGAAGCAGAGGGAAAGTCGAAGAGATGATGAAAAATAAAATTGCCCCTAATCCAGCTTCGTCAAAAGTTTTTACGGGCACACCCGACTTCATGGCGCCTGCTGTGATTCATCAAGAAGATTACGCTGCCGAAATTGACACGGGAAGTACGGCCTTACTTCTTTTGAATCTTTTGAGCGAGGAAGATTTCGAACGTTTTTCTAGCACCCGCTTTGCTCAGGAAGGACCAGGACAAGATCAACTGAAGGATCTTCATTTTAAGGACAAAGACCCGTCCGCATTTTTGAAAACTTATTTAGAGGTGATTGGCCCGAATTCAGAAACGGAACAAATATTAAAAACTTATCCAGAAGTGAGAGAAGTGATCGACCTTGCTTTCCGCGCCTCCGCACCAGGCCCAGCAGGCGAAGCGGCTTTTGCAGAATTTCAGCAACATCGTTATTTTGCGAGTTAGTGATGATATTAGAATTTTTTTGATTTTTAAAAAAAATCTGTTCTTATCGCATCTCATTTTTGTGAATTCTTCTTCCAAACTTACCTCCTTCACCATCATCAACTACCTCCTCCTTTTCGGAGCAGGATTCATTTGGGGATCGCAATACATTTTGACGAAATTTGCTCTCGTCAGCTTTTCGACAACAACGATTGCGGCTGGAAGAATTGGGATCGGAGCTCTGTTATTAACATTGCTCGTAGCAGCCCGCGTGGACAAGCCCTCTATTTCAAAAACGCCTTCTTCTTTTTGGAGATCATTACCTGATTTTTTCGTCATCGGATTGTTGGAAGCAACCCTTCCTTGCATTCTCATTGCCTGGGCCCAGTTATATTTAGCAAGCAGCGTCGCTGCTGTTATTATCGGCACCGTTCCTCTCTTTGCAACCGTGTTGGAAGCACTGTTTGTTGCAGGATCAAGGATCAGTTTCAAAAAGGGTTGAGGCATCCTGTTAGGCTTTATCGGCGTGACTGTTTTGGTTGCACCCAGTCTTCATGAGACTTCTCTTTCTGCCACTGCGAGCAGCTCTCTTGTTGCTCCCGTCTTAGCCGTACTCGCCTCAGCACTCTTTTTTGCGACCGCCATGCTCCTTATCAAAGTGCGTCTAGGGAGTCGCTTCGGCCCCATTCGCTCTGCACAAGGAATCTTGCTGGGAGCAGCCATGACAACAGTTCCGTGGGCCTGCTGGGCCAGCAAGCCTTGGACGATTACCTCCTTTCATCCAGCTCTCTCCTCCGTTATCGCCTTGATCACGCTTGGAATTTTTTGTGGAGGGTTAGTTTACACTCTCTTTATCATCCTTATCAATCGCACAGGACCAAGCTTTGCCTCAACTTCCAACTACCTCGTCCCTCCGACGGGCGCTTTTCTAGGTATTGCTTTCAGTGGAGAAAAATTAATATCTCCCCTTCTCTACTCGCTCGTTCTTATTTTATTTTCCCTCTGGCTTTCGAGTGGAAAAAAGAGTGCAGAGAATTAACTTTAGAAAATAAAATCCTCGAGCCATCCATCGCGAGAATTCATTCAGCACTTGATACGGATAAGTTGTCAAACAACGTTGGTGCGAAGAGAGTTTAGGCTGAGACATTTTTTGAATCGCACTCTCAAATTTTTCATCTGTTTGCGAAATAGGAAAAGGAGCCACCGCGAGCGCTCTTAAACCAAAGATCCATTCGCGATCGATAGCATGATCCCAAGGAAGCCACATAGGAATCAGCTCTTTAACAAGGACGGAAGCCGCTTTTCGGTCGATCAAGTACGCACCAGCCCCCTTCAAGCGGCTCAGATGCAGCGTTAAAAAACAATGGGCTGTGAGTTGCTGAATCTGACAGGCCTTTCCTTCGCGAAGCCCCGTGAGACGGAGAATGTTCCAGAGAGAAGAGGAATTCAACGCTGTTTCCACGACCTCTTTGCATCCTTGTTTCAAAAAAAGATCATCTTCACAAATCATGGCAAACTCATCATCGCTTTCTAGAAAAAGCTTTATCGCTTTGAGATGGCTGAGATAGCAGGCTACTTCATAAATGTTGATATCACGTCCATGAAATCTCCTGAATTTTTTCTCATCAAAATCGGCGCAAGGAAATGCCAGCTGATTGCCATCGATAGCAGAAACTCGAACGTGAGAAATTCCACCTTCTACAAACATTTTCTCCATATGCTCCCAACGCTCTGGAGCTCGATCAAGATTGATAATGTAGCTAGACCACGACTTCATGAAAATTAGGATTAAAACAGATAAGAAAATAAATAACAGCCAAAGAACGTAAGGCAAAGAAGAGAATACGCCAGGGATTTTTTTATTCTTTTATGACTATTCCATTTTTCTCCTCATGGTGAAATCACAATGCTCGAAACATTCCCCCAGAACCCAGAGTTGATGCAGATCGCCGGAGCTGCTGCTAAGGCTTCTCCACGACTGATGAGGATTGGACAGGCTGGATCAAGCTGATCACAGTGAAGCAACGGAGGAACCCAACCGTGCTGCATTGTTTTTAGGGCAAGGATCAATTGAAAAAGCGGAGAGGCTCCCAGCACGTGACCA
This sequence comes from Verrucomicrobiia bacterium, assembly GCA_026398175.1. Classification (GTDB taxonomy): domain Bacteria; phylum Verrucomicrobiota; class Verrucomicrobiia; order Chthoniobacterales; family UBA6821; genus CAIWMF01. Next base: position 6,760 of record JAPLTJ010000109.1, read on the forward strand.
GTGATCGTTTTGTTAGCCCATGAAATTGGCTGCTGAGCACATGTTCCAAAAATAGAGCTCATGGCACAACTTTCGATCAGATCATTCTGTTTGGTTCCCGTTCCATGTAAATGAACGACGCCGATACGATCAAGGGTCAACAGGGATTGTTCCAAAGATCTCTTTACAACGTGCTGCAGCGCCTTTCCTTGAGGATCAAGGCTCGCACGGCGGCCAGGATGACTCTGCAAAGCAACGGCATGGAGTTTGCCAACAATCGGCGCGTTGCGCTGCAATGCGAACCTTTCAGACTCCAACATCACGACGACAGCCCCTTCACCCAAGACGGTTCCAGAGCGGTCACGATCGAAAGGTCTAAGCGCCATCGATGGATTTTGACACTCGGCAAGAACTCCCGCTGCATGATATTGCTCCAAGAGCGATTCTGTTAAAGGTGCATCTACGCCACCAACCAAGACAAGATCAAGCGCACCTGACTGAAGCAGCTGCTGCCCCATGGCAAGTGCTGTTGCTCCGGAGGTGCAGGTAGAAGCCACCGTAAAAGAAGGTCCCTCAATTGAAAAAGCGGAGGCAAGAAGGCCGGCCATGGAAGAGGAGGTGCTATAAACCGCCGCACTTGGTTTTTTTTTCAAGGAACTAATCTGCTCTTCTTGCAACATCATCGGTCCTCGCGAACTTCCAATGATGATGCCGATGCGATCGCTCGCATAAGTCGAACCAGTTAGCTGCGCTCCCTCCCAAGCTTCACGGGCAGCTACTAAAAGAAGCTGAGCCGTTCGATCTGCTTGTCGCACGAGATGTTGATCTTTTTTTGAAAGCTCTGTTAACTCAGCGCGATAGACTGGCAGCACAACACCGCTCTTCTTGAGTTGATACTGCTCGGCCTTCACGCGGCCCTGCAGAGTGCTTTGCCATAACTCTTCAACATTTTTTCCACCAGCAGAGACAGAGCCCATGCCGGTGATGACCGATTGGGGCTTCGCCCCAGTAACGGGTAACGGGTAACGAGTAACGAGTTCTGAGTCACTGTGTGCTGAAGATGCTTGTTCTGGAAAAATAGCGTTATTCAAAATAGGAAGTTCAAAATAATGTATCGTTTCGATCTTAAAATACTCGTTACCCGTTACTCGTCACTCGTTACTTTTCTCCACCTTCTCCAAAGGTGGAGAAAAAATTGGAGCGGGTGAAGGGAATCGAACCCTCGTCTCAGGCTTGGGAAGCCCACATTCTACCATTGAACCACACCCGCGCGAAAAAAGAAGAGGGACGGTATTGTACTGGTCAATTCAAAAACAGCCACTTTTTTCATTTTGTTGTTGGCGAAAAAATTTCAAGCCGTGATGATGGCGCTGTGGCGAAACATTTATCATCGAAGAGATCGAAGAGGCATCAGGAAGGCGACAGCCGACGGAAGAAAGTCTCTGGAAAAAAGACTCACAAAAAAGTTACTTCTTTTTCAAAGAAGAAAAATTTTTCTCAACCAAAAAGAAATCCTCTCCTAGAACTTGAGAACGAACTCCTGACTCTTTTAAAAAAAGAGGCCCTTTCTCTCGAGGCGTTGCAGCAAAAATTATCGCGTCACCATCTTCAAAAAGAGATGGTTGCTGAAGCCTTATACCAACTTGAGAAGGAGCGTTTGGTTTTAAAACTTCGTAAAGATCATTACGTCCTTCCCAAGAATGCAGATCTCCTCTTCGGAACTTTGCAGGTCCATACGAGCGGCGCCGCTCATTTACTGCCAGAGGAGGGACCTGATATTTATATTAGTCCTGAGAATCTCGATACGGGAATGCAAGGCGATTACGTCTTGGCTCGCCTGATCAAAGATCGCCGTGCTCGGCGCCCCACGCAGACGAAAGAACGTCGAGCTGAAGGAGAGGTCATTCGCATTTTAAATCGTGCCAACAAAACCATCGTTGGCACGTTACAGCACTCTCAAGATTTTTCTTACGTCATCCCCGACAATCCTCATCTTCAGCATAATCTTTATCTCTCTGGTGATTTGCTTGGTGGTAAGCCGGGAGAAAAAGTCGTTGCCTCTCTTGATCGTTGGGAAAATCGCCATACACAACCGGAAGGCCATCTCTTGGAAGTGTTGGGGCCGATGACCGCTCCTGGCGTTGATATTCTTTCCATCATCCGCAAGCACCAACTCCCCACCAAATTTCCACCAGAGGTCTTGACCGAAGCCTCCAGCTTTGAAGGAAAAGTTCGTGAGGAAGATTTGCGTGATCGAGAAGATTTGCGAAATCGCTTTGTTATCACGATCGATCCCGACGATGCGCGTGATTTTGATGATGCGATTGAAGTCCAACGCACCAGCTCAGGATGGGATGTCACGATTCACATTGCCGATGTCTCTCACTACGTCCAGCCTCAATCTTCCCTCGATCGTGAGGCCTACCATCGCGGCAATAGTGTTTATTTGGTCGACCGCGTCATCCCGATGTTGCCAGAAAATCTGAGCAACGGTCTCTGCAGCCTTCGTCCCAACGAAGACCGTTTAGCCTTCTCCGTTTTTGCCAGTGTGCTGCGAAGTGGTGCCATTAAAGATGTTCGCTTCGCGCGGACCGTCATTCGCAGCAAAGCACGCCTGACCTATCAGGAAGCGCTGAAAATTTTGGAACAGCCCCCCCAGGATCAAGGTAGAACCTCTTCAAAAATTTCTAAAATTGATGCACTGCCAGGAGCAAGGAGCACAGCCGAGGAGTGTATAAGAGAATACTCGACGAAGGCGCGCACCGCAGCGACACCGCAGTGCGCGATTTTAGGAGATTTTGAAAAGGTTCTTGCAGAGCGGGTCCACATTGCTTGGGAATGTTCCTCCCTCTTACGCCGCCTTCGCTTTCAACAAGGATCGCTGGAGCTAGATATGCCAGAGGTCAAGGTGCGACTCAATCGTGAAGGAAAAGTAGAGAAATTGGAATTGGTCCAAAATGATATTTCTCATCAATTGATCGAAGAGTTGATGTTGCTCGCCAATGAACTCGTGGCACGCCATCTCAAGTTAGCCAAGCAGCCGCTCCTCTACCGCGTTCATGAACAACCAGACACCGAAAAATTAAATGAATTTCGTGAACTCGTATCAACTTATCAAGTCGCTGTTGGCGATCTGACTCATCGCCGCGAGCTCCAAAAATTTCTTCACGCTTTACACGGCAAGCCGTACGAACATGCGCTCAAGATTGGCCTTCTAAAAAGTCTCAAGCGCGCTCGCTACTCTCCTGATCCGTTGGGGCACTACGGACTTCAGAAAAAAGATTACGCCCATTTCACTAGCCCTATCCGACGCTATGCTGATCTCGTCGTCCATCGCGCTCTGGCGCGACACCTCGACTCGCGCCTGCGTGGGCCTCGATCGGGAGATCTGCTTGCCATTGGCGATCACATTTCTACCACCGAACGGACTGCTGCCGACGCAGAAAAAGAATCCATCAGGCTCAAGAAGCTCGACTACTTTGAAGCAGAGCAACATTCTCGCAAAAAACATACCTGGAAAGCCAACATCATCGAGGCTCGCAACTACGGACTCTTCGTCGAACTGCCTGAAGTTCTTGTTTCCGGATTGGTTCCTGTCTCGAGCATGGATGATGATTTTTATGTCTTTGATGCACCTCGCACCCGCTTGGTAGGCCGCCAGACGAAGAAGATCTATCATGCAGGCCAGCAAATCATGGTTGCCGTCGCTGGCGTAGATCGTTGGAAGCAGCAGATCGATTTTAGAATTGTTTCTTCAAAAAAATAATTTTATCGTTTTGCCTGAAATTATTCCGTTTTTATGAACGCCGATTCTTATCATTCCTATTCTCAATCCTACCGCCAATATTCGCATGATCAGTCGCTAGAGACACGCGAACTTCAAGTCGAACGTAAATTTTTTACAGCTCAGCTTCGTGAAAATGAGCGCGGTAAATTTCTTCGTCTCACAGAAGAGGCGCAAGGCCGTCGCAACACCGTGATCGTCCCTGCCAGCGGCTTCAAGGACTTTGCTGATTTGATTAGCGACATCCTCTCGACGGAGGCAGCAGCTACTTCGTAGCAGTTGAAGTTGGAAGTTGAAGTGGGTTTTTTAGAGAAGTTTTTTAGTGCTTTGCGGTATTCTATTAATTTCCGCGAAGCCGGACGGAAACAAAACACTTCCGATCCACATTCCAGCGACACTTACACACAATCGTCATTCCAGCGGACGCTGGAATCCAGGAGACCTTCAATACAGAATTGATGCTCCTATAAAATAAAGCGTCACTTCTTTTTTTGAAGAAAGCATTTCTTCCTTTTGTGCCATCATACCGCTTTTATGAAAACAAAAATAAAGATCCTCAATCGCTGGATTCCAGCGTCCGCTGGAATGACGTCTGGGTGTAGCGTTTTTTAATTTTGAAATATAATTTCAATTTATTTTGAACAGTACTGATTCTATTTCAGTTTCTCCAGCTTCGGCGCAATCACCGCACGGCAGTAAGGTGCATTCGGATGACTGCGATAGTAATCTTGATGACTGATGTCCGCTGGATAAAACGCACTGAGTGGTTTGATCTCCGTCACGATTGGATTTTTAAAACCGGCTTGTGCTTTCTTTTTAGAAAGTTCCGCGAGGCGCTGCTGTTCCGGCGTTGTGGTTAAAATGATCGAACGATATTGCGTTCCGGCATCAGCCCCCTGCCGATTCAGCGTCGTTGGATCATGAACTTTCCAGAAAAAGTCGAGCAGCTGATTGTAGGAGATTTTTTTTGGATCATACGTCACCTCGATCACTTCGGCATGACCAGTCTGGCCCGTGCAGACCTCTTCATAAGTCGGATGTTTCATCACTCCTCCCGCAAAGCCCGATTGCACATGAGTAACTCCTGGCAATGTTTGAAAAAGCGCTTCCAAACACCAAAAGCAACCTCCCCCAAAAACGGCTTGGGTAGAAGATGAAATTTTTTCGGGCTGCGTTGCAAGGAGCGATGTTGTCATCATGAGAAAAAGGAGAAATGGTTTCATTCTAGAGCGTATCATCACTTAGTATTATCATCATTATCCAAAATAGAACCCATCAATAGGAATAAAATAAAAAACCGCGGAACCGTGATCAACACGTCTTGAAAGGATCATTTGGATCAACAGCAGAAGACCTTTAGTTTTTTAATTTCTTTTAGCAACATTAAAAATCTTTCCTTCAATTGTTCCCTTTAGAAAAATGCTGTTTCATCGAACGCGACCGGTATATTCTAATCTCCTTTTCCTTATGAAAATTCAACGTGCTCTTCTTTCTGTTTCTGATAAATCAGGCCTCCTCGATTTTGCGCGAGGTCTTGTTGCTCATGGTGTGGAGTTAATCTCCACCGGCGGCACGGCTAAGGCTCTGCAAGCTGCTAATATTCCTGTCACCGAAATTTCCGACTTCACCGGCTTTCCTGAAATCATGGAGGGCCGCGTCAAAACACTTCACCCTAAAGTCCATGGCGGCCTCCTTTATCGACGTGATCAAGAATCTCACGTGGCGCAAGCGGCTGAGCATGGCGTTCTACCGATCGATCTGGTCTGTGTGAATCTTTATCCCTTTGTCGAAACCGTTGCAAAAAAAGGAACGCCGCTCGATGAAGCGATTGAACAAATCGACATTGGCGGACCTTCGATGATTCGCAGCGCCGCAAAAAACCAACAGTTTGTCACCGTTGTCGTTGATCCGAATGATTACACTCGTATTCTAGAATCGATGACCGAGCACGAAGGAGCCACCACTCCTGAATTGCGAGCCCGCCTCGCCGTCAAAGCTTTTGCGATGACCGCCGCTTACGATCACGCGATCACCTCCTACCTTGATGGGGAGGTTGTCACTGACACGGCCCTCTCACTCGAGTTTCCACAGGCGAGCCGTCTTCGTTACGGTGAAAATCCTCATCAAGAGGCAGAACTCTACGGCAACTTTTTTGATTACTTTGAAAAACTCCACGGCAAGGATCTTTCGTTTAATAATATTCTCGATATCACCGCGGCAACCCGCCTGATTGCTGAGTTTGAACGCCCCACCATCGCCATCCTTAAGCACAATAATCCGTGCGGCGTGGGAAGCGATGAGGATCTTTGTGCCGCATGGGAAAAAGCTTTTGCAACTGATCGCTCTGCTCCTTTTGGTGGAATCATCATCGTCAATCGTCCGATCACGGAAGAACTCGCGCGTGACATTTCTGAAATTTTTAGTGAAGTCATCATTGCTCCGGAATTTCAACCGAAAGCACGTGCCTTATTACAAAAGAAAAAAAATCTTCGCTTGATGCGCCTCCTCCAGGCCATTCCGCTCACGCCTCGTGACATTCGTTCGGTTGTTGGAGGTGTCTTGGTTCAAGATGCTGATATCGACAATGGCGGTAAAATTGGAATCATGGAACATCAGGTGGTCACAAGCCGCCCTCCGACGCGCGATGAATTGGAAGCGATGGAATTTGGATGGAAGGTTGCCAAGCATGTGAAGAGCAATGCGATTGTCTATGCAGGTCGTGATCGCACACTCGGCATCGGTGCTGGCCAGATGTCGCGCGTCGATGCCTCGCGCATCGCTGTCTGGAAAGCAGCGGAAGCCGGACTCTCTTTAAAAGGCAGCGTCGTTTGCAGTGATGCCTTCTTTCCCTTTGCTGATGGACTCCTAGCTGCTGCTGATGCAGGTGCTACCGCAGCCATTCAGCCAGGAGGCTCGATGCGTGATCCAGAAATCATCGCCGCTGCTGACCAGCGGAATATGGCCATGGTCTTCACCGGCCACAGGCATTTTAGGCATTAACCACCATAGGGCTCAGTCCGTCATATTGTCACATTTGGTGCTGCAGCATGAATTTTTAAAACTCGCCGTTTCAAAAGTGAAGTGCAACACTCTGCTCTGAAAAGCTAGCATTATGGGTTACTCAAAGGTGTGTTACTTTTTGTTAGGTTAGACTTGAGGGTAGGAACAGGAAAGCGAGCAGGCAAGGAAGAATTAGATG
>JAPLTJ010000104.1 GCA_026398175.1 Verrucomicrobiia bacterium
GATTTAAAACATTTGCTTCTTGAAGATCTTTTGTAAAATTCATCAAACTTTTTTACAACAACGATCGAAATACGTCTATCTTTTTTTAAAAGATTATTTATCCATCAGCTTATTATGACTTTGACCGAGGTCTTCCTGGAATGCCGAAGACATGCTTGATACCGAGAGCAACAAAACGTTCTGCGACATATTGGGCGACGGTGGGCATATTTTTGTATGGATGCGATTATTGAAAAGACTTTTTAATTTTGTGGGATACCTGGTTCAGCTACAGAAAAAGTAAAGAGTGAAGAGTAAAGGGTAAAGAGTGCTGAGGCGCAAATTTCTTGCGATCTTTTTTCTGCAAAATGCATTCTTCTAAAACTTGAATTTTGAAATGTCGATTTCATTTACGATCTAAAAAACACTCTTTACCCTTTACCCTTCACTCTTCACTTCGCCTGTACATCCACTTGTCATCGAGCAAAGAAAACCAGCAACTTTGAAACAGCGCTTTCGATCTACGCTAACGCGCTTTAAGCGCATTAACACTCGTGAGAATTCCAGCAATCATCGAGTAGGCAATAACACCAACAAAAATAGCGACCATGAGAATCACCGCTGGCTGAATCAGCGTGGTGAGATGTCCAATTTTAGAAGAGAGTTCTCGATCGTAACGTCTCGCTGCACGAGAAAGAGCTCCCGCAATATCTCCGGTCTGTTCTCCAACGCCCAAAATATCAATTAAGACTGGCGGAAAAAAACCGACTCGCTTCATAGCGTTAGCAAGGCTGCTCCCCTCACTCACCAATGCTGTAATTTGAAAAAGGAGATTTCTTAAAAAAACATTTCCTGTTGCTCCCTGCAGGAGTTGCAACCCTACTAAAATAGTCACTCCATTAGCAACAAGGGTTGATAATGTTTGTAAAAGTTCTGCAAGGAATGTTGTTTTCAAGACGGGCCCAACAATAGGAATCTCAAGCAGCGTTCGATTCCACCAAGCTTTTCCAGTCGGTGTTTGGACCGCTAGCTTTGCTCCCATGACAGTCGCTCCAACTACCGCTATGATAGCCCACCACCAATGGCCACAAAATTCACTCACGTTGATAAGGCATTGCGTGATCGTTGGAAGTTTTTGTCCTGACTTACTCAAGAGCACCGAGAGCTGAGGCACCAAGAATGTTAGGAAAACAAACATCAAAACAAGAGCCGATGTAAAAACGATACTTGGATAAACCAAGGAAGAGGTTACTTTGCCACGAAGGTCTCTCACCATTTCCAAATGAGCACACTGCTTTTTTAAAATTTGAGGTAAGGCACCACTAGCCTCTCCAGCTGCTACCAAGTTGCAATAGAGTGGATCAAACGATTCACCACATTCTCGAAGCGCTTGAGAAAAATGAATTCCTTCTCGAACCTTAGATCGCAAGAGCGCAGCAACATCCCTCACTCCTGATTTTTCCTGGCGTTGCTCGATGACCTTAAGCGCTCCTTCTAACTGCAAGCCTGCTTCCAAAAGCTCTGCTAACTCCTCCGTAAAAAAAAGAAGTTGCGACGTGTTCAGTCGCGTGAGAGAAAGTTTCTGCGCAGAAGGAGTCGCCTCTTTTTTCTTAACTTTAGCATCCGTGTTTCCATCCCCCTTCACAAAACTTGGTTGTAGGCCACGCTCACGTAGCAAGCGGTAAGCTTCATTGGGAGAAGCTGCTTCCAGCGTCCCGGTCACTTGATGACCAGAGGTCTCGGAAGCTCGATAGTGGAAGGTAGGCATGGGATCAAGTAACGAGTAACGACTAACAGGTAACGAGTCTAATAACTTGCCTGCGACAAGAAAGATTAGAATAAAGAAAACTAATATTTAAAAATGACATTTTCTTTTTACGAGTAAAATGGACTGCAAAATATTTTCCAATTAATTGCCGAAGGCAACAAAACACACTCGTTACCCGTTACTCGCCACTTTTTCTCAACAAATTGAGCAAGCAAACAAGAATGCTTTTTCCATTTCAAAACAGACCGTGGAGCTCAAAAACCCTGGGTTGGGAGGGACTCGAACCCTCAACCAATGCCTTAAAAGGGCACTGCTCTACCATTGAGCTACCAACCCGAACGGGCGATTAACAATAACGATCTTGGGGGAAAATGCAAAAACTTTATGTGGTTTTTAATAAAATCAAAAACACTCTTCATTACTTTCATTGACATGATGTTCATTAGAAAAGATAATCCCGCAATTATGGCACGCTACCTTGATCCAAAAAATGATTTGGTTTTTAAGAAAATCTTTGGGCATCATCCTGAATTGCTAAAAAGTTTTCTCAATGCCATTTTGCCGCTGCCCCAAGATTGCGTTATTGAAAGCCTCACTTACATCCCAACAGAAAATGTTCCTGAGATTCCCTCACTCAAATATTCGATCGTAGATGTGCGCTGCTGTGACAACCATGGACGCTACTTTATTGTTGAAATGCAGCTGCAATGGACGAACGACTTCATCAAGCGAATGCTTTTTAATACAGCAACAACTTATGTGCGTCAGCTTGAAAAAAGGGAACAATATCGAGATCTAAGCCCGGTCTATGGATTAGCTTTACTCGATACTAAGTTCGATGAGGGCGAAGAGTGGTTTCATCATTATCAGATGACTCACTCTATTGATAAAAATAAGAAATTAGATGATGTGCAACTTGTCTTGATTGAGCTTCCAAAGCTCAAGCCAACAACAATGACCCAAAAAAAATCAGCGATTTTGTGGCTCCGTTTTTTAAAAGAAATTGATGAGAAAACCAGGGAGGTCGATCCTAGTTTACTCAATGCAGCACCGATCAAAGAGGCGCTCCATCTTCTTGAGATTGCTTCTTATGATGAAGTAGAATTAATGGCCTACGATCGAGAGTGGGATGCTGTTAGATCAGAAAAAACTTTATTGAGCGGCAGGTTTAAAGAAGGCAAAGCTGAAGGTCTTGCTGAAGGTGTCGCTAAAGGCAAAGCTGAAATCATCAGAAGACTGCACCGCTCCGGTTTATCTCTTGAGCAAATTTCTCAGGCTGCTGAACTCTCACAAGACGAAGTCCAAAGGATTATCAGCTCAGCAGAATAGGAATTCGCCTCCTATCTCGCCAGCAACGCTTGCTGCACTTCCTCTGCAGCTTCTTTTGTTTTTGCTTTTAGCGAAGACCAAATAACTTTTCCTTCTTGAATCAAAAATGACTGACGTTGTGAAACTCCAACGATAGGAATCATGGGAACACCAAAAGCTTTGGCAACTTTCCCGTCGACATCAGCAATCAAATCAAAAGGGAGGTTGTATTTTTGTTGGAATTTTTTTTGCGCCTCAGGTTTATCTTTACTCACTCCCAAAATTTGAATCTTCTGGCCAGCCATATCCCGCAAGGTTTCCCAGCCATCTCGCAGCGAACAGGCTTCTGCAGTGCATCCGGGCGTATCGGCTTTAGGATAAAAATAAACTAACGTCGTTCCTTTGGAAAAAACTTCGTCGAAAACGATTGGCTTTCCATCTTGGTTGAGAGCCTCAATTTTTGGAAGCGTGACTCCGAGAGCTAATGGTTTTGATGATAAGAAATTCATAAGAAAAACGTTTCGAAATTTTATTTTTCTAAAACTGCCTTTATTTCATCAGGCCCTTTCAACCGCGAAGTGCAACACGTGAAAAAAAATAGAAAGGCTACATGATGATGGTAATCTTTAAGGTGTCAAAACCAAGGAGATTATCATGGCCAGAGGCTATCATCATGTAACCAGAGACAAACGATCTCA
>JAPLTJ010000018.1 GCA_026398175.1 Verrucomicrobiia bacterium
ACGCAACCAAAACCTTGCCTTGACCTCTCGTGCCACCCCGTCCACCATTGCCTCCCGATATTAAGATCCCAACCTTCTAAAACCCTTCCTTCACGAAGCTTATTTTAAAGAACTTTTGGTCGAAGAATGGGGTCCACCTCAAATCATGAAGGACAATGTTCATTTGAATGAGTGATTAAGCAAACAAAAATTGACTCGCTACTCGTTAATCGTTACTCGTTATTTTAAAAACATGGAATCTCTTCTCACTTTTAATGTCATTCCGCAGTTGCCATCATCGCTAGAACATCTCCGTGAGCTTGCTTACAACATGTGGTGGAGTTGGGAGCCGACAGCGCGTCGTTTATTTCGTGAGCTTGATGTTGAGCTTTGGGAGCGTAGCAATCACAATCCCGTGCGCGTCTTGCAGCTCTGTCATCAATCGAGGTTGATTGAGATTGGAAATGATGAGCGATATTTAACAGAGCTCAAAAAAGTTTATCGCGCATTTCGGAATTACCTTGATCGGAGCGATACTTACGGTTCTTTGCAGTCGCAGGAAGCTATCGCTTATTTTTCAGCGGAGTACGGCTTGCATGAGTCTTTTCCAAATTATTCCGGAGGACTTGGCATTCTCTCAGGAGATCATTGCAAATCAGCCTCTGACCTCGGGCTGAATTTCAGAGCGGTCGGATTACTTTATCGAGATGGTTATTTCAAGCAGCGGATTAATAAAGAAGGATGGCAAGAAGCGGTGCAGCTCAATCAAATCGTCAATCATCTTCCGCTGCGCGAAGTCAAGATCGATGAAAAACCACTTCGTATTTCCATCGAACTGCCAGGTCGTCTCGTGATAGCCAGGGTTTGGGAGTTAGCGTTAGGACGCATTAAAATTTATTTGCTCGACACGATGGTTCCTGAAAACAACGCGGCTGACCAACTCATCACTTCTTCTTTGTATGGCGGCAATCAAGAGCTTCGCATACAACAAGAGATGGTGCTAGGAATTGGTGGAATCAGGGCTCTCAAGGCGATTGGCTTCTCTCCGAGAGTCTGCCACATGAATGAAGGTCATTCTGCTTTTCTTTCACTAGAACGCGTTCGTGACTTGATTCAAGAAAATGAAATTAGACCTCTTGCAGAATTCGCTGCTGCCGATGCAGAGCAAGAAACGACGACGCACAGAGGAGGAGTGTATAAGGGCATACTCGACGACTCGAGCACCGGCGTGACGCAGCAATGCACGTCAGTAGTAGAGTTATGCAAGAGCTCTGTTGATTTCGATGCAGCGCTTCAAGTGGTAGCTGCGTCCAATGTTTTTACGACGCACACTCCAGTTCCTGCTGGCAATGAGGTTTTCAGTGAAGAGCTCATGAAGGCCTATTTTGCAGACTATCCTAGCACGGTGGGTTTGACCTGGGAACAATTCATGCGCTTAGGGCAAATGAGCATTGATCCGAAGGCACTCTTTAGCATGACCATTTTAGCCTTAAGAACGAGTCGCTTTGCCAATGCCGTGAGCCAGCTTCATGGCGAAGTAAGTCGTCGTCTGTGGCAAGGTGTTTGGAAAGATGTGCCGGCTGAGGAAGTTCCTATCACTAGCATTACTAATGGGGTGCATGCCAAGACGTGGGCTGCAGGAGAGTTTCATGAACTCTATGAAAAATATTTAGGAAAAGATTGGGAAGATCGACAGAGCGATCCTGAATTTTGGCGTGGCGTGATCGATATTCCTGATGATGTGTTGTGGCAGTTGCATCAAACGTTAAAGCAACGCAGTATCGATTTTATGCGAGAGAGGATCCGTCGTCAGCGCGTGCGCAATGGGGAGCCGCCAGATGAAGTGAGACATGTCAATCGCATCCTCAATACCGATGTCTTAACAATTGGTTTTGCACGACGCTTTGCTACCTACAAACGAGGAGCTCTTCTTTTTTCCGATCCTGAACGCTTGCGGCGTATTATCACCAATCGTGAACATCCAGTGCAATTTGTTTTTGCTGGTAAGGCCCACCCAGTAGATGAAGAAGGAAAGAAAATCATTCAAGAGGTTTACCAATATTCACGGGATCCGCAATTTGAAGGACGGATTATTTTTGTTGAAGATTATGATATTAACATTGGGCGTCGGCTCTACCAGGGGTGTGATGTCTGGTTGAATAATCCTTTAAGACCTTATGAGGCCAGTGGCACGAGTGGAATGAAGCTGCCTCTCAATGGTGGCATCAATCTGAGTGTGCTCGATGGATGGTGGCTTGAAAGTTTTAATGGAAAAAATGGATGGGCGATTGGTTCCGAAATTTCAGGAGGAAGTAACGAGTATCAAAATGAAGTCGATATTCAGAGTCTCTTTTCTGTGCTTGAAAATCAAATCGTGCCGCTCTACTACGCCAAGCCCGATGGACGTTTGCCGCTAGCGTGGATACAATCGATGCGCGAATCGATGCGGACTATTGTTCCGATGTTTAATACGCATCGCATGGTCAAAGAATACGATCGCTTCCTTTATGAACCAGCAGCAGTTGCGCACGCAGCCATGGAGAAAAATAGTTTTCAAAATGCTCGCGAGCTGAGCCACTGGAAAAGAGAGATGTTCCTCCTCTGGCCTGCAGTAGAAATTCTCCAGCACCAAGTCGTATCTGTCGAACAGCGTGATGCTTTTTTTGTAGGGGAAGAAGTCATGATCAAAGCAATCGTTAAACTCGGAGCCATCAAGCCTGAACATGTTCGGGTGCAAGCCTATTTTGGTCCCTTCGAAAAAAATGTCATCACGGCACCACAGATCCTAGATATCAAAAATGTGACACCTCTGCCAGATGCAGGGGAGGGCGTTTACGAGTACTCCGGAAAAATTCCCGCAGCAGAAAGTGGAAGCTATGCCCTTCGCTTGCGCATCATTCCAACGCACCAAAATCTTTTGCAAGCGCATGAGCTTCGTTTAATCACCTGGGCCTAGCTGCTTCACAGCAGGCTGGAGGCTGAAGACTAAAGGCTGGAGGAAAATTTGAACTGCGAAATTTTATTCGATGGTTCCCAAGCCGTACATACACCATCAGCGCATTTCAAAATGCAAGTATTATTGGTGAATAGGCCTCTCAATTTTTTTCTGTAACCTTCAGCCTTTAGCCTTCAGTCTATCATTATGAAATCCAAAAAAATTCTCATGCCACTCATACAGACGACGGTGACGTTGTTGCTGCTCTGGTGGATTTTCCATGATTCTGCGAAGCGCCAGCAGATGGTGTTGGCTCTCCAAAATGCGAATGCATGGTGGCTCATTCCTGGTTTTATTTCATTTGGATTGGTTCTGGTAACGACGACATGGCGTTGGTCACTCTTGCTTGCGGTGCAGGGGATTCATCTTGGGTGGAAGAGAACCTGGGAGCTCGTCATGATTGGAATGTTTTTTAATCTCTTTTTGCTCGGTTCCACCGGTGGTGATGTGGTGAAGATTTTTTATACAATGCGCGAAGTTCCTCAAAAAAAGACAGCGGTCTTTTTGAGTATTGTCGTTGATCGTCTGGTGGGGATGTTTGCGATCATGCTAATCACGTTGACGATTGCCATTTGTTTTTTTTCAGATCTAGGAAGAACGATGGTGACACGCAGCCTCTTAACAACGGTCGGCGCTGTCTTTGGAGGGTTTCTTGTTTTTCTCGTCGTTAGTTTAATTGCTGATCATTTTCATCTTTGGAAAAAAATTCCACATTGGTTGCCAGGTCATCGTTTTTTAATTGATATTGCCACGGCCTTTTCTTCCTATGCTCGCAACCGCGGCGCACTCATCGGGGCGCTTTGTTACTCTTTCTTGCAAAATATTTTTCTGTTTGCCACTACTATTTTTGCAGCCTTTGCCTTTGCCTCTATTCCTGGGGCTCCCAGGATAGTGACGTTAATTGAGGCTATTCCCATTGTGAATACAATCAGCGCTATTCCTGTCAGTCTTAGTGGTATTGGCGTGCGTGAAGGACTTTTTGAAACATTGCTCAATACGATAGATGGAACGCCAAAATCATTAGCCGTGATCATTTCTTTAACCGCTTTTTTTCTGACGGTCCTCTGGAGCTTGCTGGGCGGCCTTGTATATCTCTTTTATCGTCCAAGCGCTCCTGGACATCTTTCCATCAGTGAGATGACTCACGAGGTCGATGTGATGGAACATCTCATAGAAGATGAGGTTGAGCGCAGGAAGACCTCGGTCAAAGTCATAATAAGCTGATGGATAAATAATCTTTTAAAAAAAGATAGACGTATTTCGATCGTTGTTGTAAAAAAGTTTGATGAATTTTACAAAAGATCTTCAAGAAGCAAATGTTTTAAATCG